>JBKJLP010000344.1:0-4044 GCA_046596735.1 Mycobacteriales bacterium
CCAACGGTGACCTGCTGCCCGGCTACGGCTGGGTGTTCGGCGTCGGCGACGGCACCAGCAACGTCGGCCTCGGACTGCTCAACACCACCAAGGCCTGGCAGGACACCGATTACCGCAAGCTGCGCAAGAGCTGGGTCTCAGCGATGCCCCAGGAGTGGCAGTTCACCGAGGAGTTCGCGACCGGGCCGATCCGCGGCGCAGCGCTGCCGATGGGCTTCAACCGTCAGCCGCATTACACCCGTGGCGTGCTGCTCATCGGCGATGCCGCTGGCGCCGTTAACCCGTTCAACGGTGAGGGCATCGCCTACGCGATGGAGTCGGGGCTGCTCGCCGCAGAGGTCGCTGTGCAGGCGCTCGCCCGCCCAGAAGGCCCACAACGCGAGCTCGCCCTGCAGGCCTATCCCGAGGCTATGAAGGCGACGTACGGCGGTTACTACACGCTCGGTCGGGTCTTCGTGCAGCTCATCGGCAACCCCAAGATCATGGCGCTCGCCACCCGACACGGCCTGCCGCACCCGCTGTTGATGAAGTTCACGCTGAAGTTGCTGGCCAACCTGACCGACCCGCGCGGCGGCGACGTGATGGACCGCGTGATCAACGGCCTGACCAAGGTCGCGCCCGCGGCTTAAGCGGTGCGATCCGCCTCGCGGACGAAGACCCCGGCCGTACGTCGGCGTAGGGCAAGTCCGCCGGCCGTGCACGTCATCAGGCCCACCACGGCGATGAACGCCAACCCGCTCATCGCGAGCGACTCGCTGCCCGGGCTCTGGGCGTCCTCGGCGAAGGCCAACTGTTGTTGGTCCTGCTCTTGGCCCGCGACGCCGGGCTGGACGTTGGCGTTGGCCGCCGGGTTGACGTTGGGGTTCGGGTTGGGGTTGGGGTTGGGATTGGGGTTAGGCACCGGCTGACCGGGTGCGGCCGGTGCAGGCGGGGCGGGTTCGGCTACCGCGACTACGGCTGCTGCGGCCGGCACCGCGACGAGCGGGATGCCGCCGCAGGTCAGGTCGACGGCGCCGGTCGCGAGTTCACGGGTCCCGGTCGTTGCGGTGAGCGCGATGCTCTGCCGTGACGCGGAGCCGAGCGGGCAGTGGACCTCCACCGCGAAGGCGAGTTGGTTGTCGGCCCGCAGATTGATGGCGCGGCTGCGCGCTGAGGTGAGCCGGGCAAAGTCCCGTCCGCGGGTGACGGCCAGCCCGACCGGCTTGACGTCGGGAATGCCGGCGGCGAGTCCGATGAGGGCGGCAGTCAGCCCGGACGCGCTGCCAGCGCCCGTGCCGGAAATGGTGACGCCGACGCCGCCGGCCCCCACACCACCGCTGCCGATCTGGCAGACCAAGGGGTCGCCGTCCTTGAGGTCGCGCTTGCCGTCGCCGTTGCAGTCCACGCCGCCGGCTGGGGCGTAGGTCTGCGACCCGTCCGCGAGTCGGCGAAAGTCAGGCAGCGGACTCGTCCCCACGGCCAAGCCCATCATGTGGACGTCGGCGCGAAGCAGAGTCGCGATCGTCTCGTCGAAGTCCGGACCGGGGTTGACCTGGCCGTTGCCGATCGCCTGCCCGCCGAAGTGGGCCTCGGTGTCACCGGCCACCATCGCCAGCTTGAGAGCGTCGGGCCGGAACTGCGCGCCCTCGCCCGGGTCGACGAAGACGTAGTCGTCCAGGGCGTCGCCGGCACCGGTGGCCGCCTGGAACAGCGCCGTCAGCGGTGAGGCCTTGCCGTCGCTCGTGCCACCGCCGGCCCGGATCAGGCCGATCGCGTCCTGCAATTCGCGGTCCACCGGCCCGACCGCGCGATCCAAGCGGTAGGGCCAGTCGCCGCGACCGGCGGTCCCGTAGGGGTCCGGGTAGTCGCGGTAGTCGCCGATCCCGAAGCGGATGTTGAGTCCGGCGTTGTCGAGGGCGTTGACGATTTCGACGAGCCGCACCCGCAGCTCCTCGATCACCGACGCCATCGACCCGGTGCTGTCGACGAGGAACATCACGTCGACCGGCGTCGGGGTGCGCGGCACGAGGAGGTCGTACGGGATGACCCGTGAGCCGCCGGCGGGGAGGGCCACCGTCAGGCCTGACGGCAGCAGGGTGGACGGGAACTGCGTGAGCGGGCCGCCGGGCTGTAGTGGGATCGGGCCGAGCCGTCCGCCACCCAGTCCGCCGGCAAGGGGCACCGGCACCAGCGCGTTGCTCACGGCGATGCGCGCCACGGCGCTGCTCCGCAAGCCGACGGCGGCGAAGCCGGCACCCGTTGGGGCGGTCAGGGTGAGGTTGCCGAAGCTCCCCGGGCTGGTGGGGGACACATCGACCGGTGGTGCCGTACCCGTCGCGTCGACGAGCATCACCCGCGAGCCGGCCGTCACGCCGAACAGGCCGCGTAGCGGCGCGACCGACAGGCTGCTCGGCGACAGCGGTGAGTCCACGGTGCGCCAGGTCGCGCCGCCGTCGGTCGAGGAGGCGATGCCCTGCGCGTCGGGTCGCACGCCGGCTAGCCGGAGGCCACCGGCCCCGGGAGCGGCGGTCAATCGGGTGAGTGGGCCGCCGGGGTCGCCCTCGACGGCCTTGAAGGTCGAGGCGCCGTCGACGCTGCGCACGACGCGACCCGACGACAGGCCAAACAGATTCGTCTGTCCGAGCGGGTCGGCAATCAGCTGGGTAGGCAGGGTCGCGGTGGCTGCCCCGCTGCGGTTGGTCCACGATGCCCCGGCGTCGCTCGTGCCGAAGAGGGCAGACGTGGTCAGGGCGGGTAGGCGAGTGGACAGCGCGGCATAGGCGATCTGCGGGATCGTCGCGCTGGCGGCGATCTCGGTGATCTTCCCCAAGGCGTCTAACCCCTGGTGGACATCCGTCGTCCGGAAGGTCTTGCCCCGGTCGCTGCTGACGGCGATGGAGGGAGTGGGCACGCCCTGCGAGGTGGTCGTGATCCCGACGTAGACGTACGAGGAACTGTTGGCCGAGCTGGGGACGTGCAGGGCGGTAACGCTCACCACGGCACCGGGCAGAACGCCTCCGGCGTTGGCCGCGGTGTAGACCGCGTTCCAACCACACCCGGCGTCCTGGCTGCGCATCACGACCGATCCGTTGGTCGCGTAGATCAGGTTGGTGTCGTAGATGGCGGCCGCGATGAGACTGGTCGCTTGCTCGCCGGCCGGATACGTCGGACTGGAGCTGAGCCAGCCGTTGCCGAGGTCTTCAACCGTGCCGCCGGGACCGCACGTGGTGACGGCCGCCTGCGCCGCGGGCAGGCCGAAACCGCCGACAGCTCCGGCCATCAGGACCAGAGCGGTGGTCAGCCGGGCCCGGCGAAGCATCAGCGTGCGGCGCGCCGAGCGCGCGGTCGAGGAGCCGCGGCCATGGCCTGGCTGGCCCGATCCAGTACGGCCAGCAGCGGGACACCTTCGAGGGTCTCGTGCTCCAAAAGTTCGGCAGCCACGAGGTCGAGCGCCGGCCGGTGCTGCTCGAGCAACTGACGAGCGGAGTCGGCGGCCTCGCGGAGCAGCGCGCGGATCGCCGTATCCGCCGCGGCCTTGGTGTCCTCGGCGATGTCGGCCCAGGGGGTCTCGCCGCCGAGGAACGCCGAGCTGTCCGGTCCAAGGAGGCGGGTGAACTCCAGGCCCGTCGCCATGCCGTAGCGGGCGACCATGTCGCGGGCCTGCAGGGTGGCGTCCTCCAGGTCGCGCTCGACGCCGGTCGAGGTGTCGCCGTAGACGACCCGCTCAGCGGCCGGCCCGGCCAGGCGTACGGCCAACCGGCCACGCAACTGGCTCTCGGTCAGGACCTGCTCCTCGTCGTCCGCTTTGAGCTCTGTGGTCGCGATGGCCCGCCCGCCACCCAGGATCGACACCCGCTGCAGGGACTGCTGCTGGCCAAGCGCGAGCGAGACGACGACGTGTCCGGCCTCATGGTGGGCAGCTCGGTGCTTCTCCGCGTCGGTGAGCAAGTGACCCTTGCGCTTCGGGCCCTCGAGGACGCGCCGGATGGCCTCGCGGAAGTCGCCGCCGGTGAGGAGCGGCCGGGCGTCACGGATCGTCAGCAGCGCGGCCTCGTTGACGACGTT
>JBKJLP010000475.1:0-4071 GCA_046596735.1 Mycobacteriales bacterium
AAGCCGATCTACGAGGAGGTCCAGCTCGGGACCGCCGAGGTGCGCGAGGTCTTCCGCGTACCCAAGATTGGCAACGTCGCCGGCTCGATCGTGCGTACGGGTCTGATCCGCCGCAACAGCAAGGCTCGCCTGCTGCGCGACGGCATCGTGATCGCCGACAACCTGACCGTCGAGTCGCTGCGTCGCTTCAAGGACGACGCGACCGAGGTCCGCGACGGTTTCGAGTGCGGTATCGGGCTGGGGTCGTACAACGACATCAAGCTCGAGGACGTCATCGAGACCTTCGAAATGAAGGAGATCCCGCGCGGGTGATGGTGTGAGCTGGGCTACGCCCGGGACTCGCTTTGGCGCTGCGACTTCGTCGCTTGAGGCGCCTGCAGCGAGTCACGGGCTGCGCCCAGCTCCCTTCACACGGGTCGGGAGGAGAGGAGCGGGGCATGGTGGATGTTGCGCGGGCGCGGAAGTTGGCGGTCCGGATCCGCGAGATCGTGGCCCAGACGCTGGAAATGCAGGTCAAGGACCCACGGCTCGGGATGGTCACCATCACCGACGCCAAGGTGACGCCTGACCTGCGTGAGGCGACGCTGTACTACACGGTGTTTGGCGATGCCGTGGTTCGGCAGGAAAGTGCGATGGCGCTCGAGTCGGCCAAAGGCGTACTGCGCGCGACGGTCGGCAAGCAGATGGGCGTGCGCCACACGCCGTCGCTGACGTTCATCGCGGACGTCGTCCCGGAGACGGCCGGTCGGATCGAGGAGTTGCTGGCGCTGGCGCGGGCCGAGGATGCCAAGGTGCACGAGCAGGCCGAGGGCGCCAAGCCTGCCGGCGAGGCGGACCCCTACCGGGCGCCGCGCGTGGTCGCCGAGGACGACGAAACGGACGAGGGCGACCTCGACGACCACGAGTGAGTGCGCCTGACGGCCTGCTCGTCGTCGACAAGGACGGCGGCTGGACCAGCCACGACGTCGGGGCGAAGGCCCCACGGCTGGCCGGCACCCGCAAGGTCGGCCATGCCGGCACGCTCGACCCGATGGCGACCGGAGTGCTGGTCCTCGGGATCGGTCGGGCCACCCGGCTGCTCGGCCACCTCGCGCTGACCGAGAAAACGTACGAGGCCACCATCCGGCTCGGGGTTACCACGGTGACCGACGACGCCGAAGGTGACGTGCTCGAGACCCGGGACGCGTCCGGTGTCGGTGACCTGAGGGAACATCTGGCGGCCCTCACCGGGGAAATCGACCAGGTGCCCTCTTCGGTGTCGGCGATCAAGGTCGACGGACAGCGCGCGTACGCCAGGGTGCGCGCCGGTGAAGAGGTCGTGCTCACGAGCCGTCGCGTGACGGTGTCCGAACTGACCGTGCTGGAGCGTCGTGGCGACGACCTGGACGTACGGGTGACGTGTTCCTCCGGCACCTACATCCGGGCGATCGCCCGCGACCTAGGAGCCGCCCTCGGCGTCGGTGGGCACCTCACCGCGCTGCGGCGCACCCGGGTCGGACCGTTCGACCTCAGCCGGGCCTCCACGCTCGGGCAGTTGGCTGAGCATCTTGAGGTGATCGCACTGGACGATGCCGTGGCAGCGTCCTTTCCGCGCCGCGACCTCGACGTGGACGAGGCGATCGACCTGTCGTACGGCAAGAAGCTCACCGCAACAGGAGCTGAGGGTGCGGTCGGCGCCTTTGATGCCGAGGGGCGCTGCATTGCGCTGGTTGAGGACCGAGACGGCGCAGCCCGGGCAACGGTGGTCTTTCGCCCAGCCACGACGCCTCTGCGTCAGCCCAACACCGAGTAGCGCACCGCGCTGTCTGGCACCCTGAGGACATGCAGCGGTGGCGAGGTGTCGAGCAGGTCCCCTCGGACTGGGGTCGCTGCGTGGTGACGATCGGGGTCTTCGACGGCGTCCATCGTGGTCACCAGCGGATCATCGGCCGGGCGGTCGAGCTCGCAGCCGAGCGCGGGGTGCCCACCGTGGTGATGACGTTCGACCCGCACCCGAGCGAGATCATCCGCCCCGGCTCGCACCCGGCGCTGCTGACCGGGACCCGCTACAAGGCCGACCTCCTCGAGGCGCTCGGCGTGGACGTGATGTGTGTGCTTCCGTTCACGCCGGAGCTTCAGCGGGCCACCCCCGAGGCGTTCGTGCACGAGATCCTGGTCCAGCGGCTGCACGTCAGCGACGTCGTCATCGGGGAAAACTTCCGTTACGGATCCAAGGGCGCCGGCGATGTGGGCTCGCTCGAGGCGGCCGGCAAGCGACTCGGCTTCGCGGTCGAGGGCGTTGCGCTCGAAGGCAGCGCGGAGACCACCTACTCCTCCACCTATGTCCGAGCGCTCATCGACGCGGGAGACGTCCGCGCCGCCGCGCAGGTGTTGGGCCGCGAACACCGGGTCGAAGGTCTCGTCGTGCGCGGGGACCAGCGTGGCCGCGAGATGGGCTACCCGACCGCCAACCTGAGCCTGTTGCCGTGGAGTGCCGTCCCGGCAGACGGCATCTATGCCGGTCATCTCGTACGAGGCGACGCGCTCCTGCCGGCCGCGATCAGCATCGGTACCAACCCGACCTTCCAGGGCCGCGAACGGCGCCTGGAGGCCTTCATCCTGGATTTCGACGAGGACGTGTACGGAGAGCGGCTGAGCGTCACGTTCACCGAGCGCTTGCGGCCGATGATGCGCTTCGCGACCGTGGAGGGGCTCGTCGCCCAGATGGACCAAGACGTCCAGCGCACAAGGGAGATCCTGAGCGTTCACCCATCTGGGTGAGCGATCCCTGTCCGATCCGCGCCGATGACGGTGGAGAAGAGGGGGAGGGCACCGTGCCGAAGATCCTGGTTATCGACGACGATCCGTCCATCCGTAGCCTCATCACGGATGTCCTCGAGACAGAAAGCTACGAGGTCACCTGTGCCGAGGACGGTTTCGTCGGGCTCAAATTGATCGAGACCGTGCAGCCCGACTGCGTTGTCCTCGACATCATGATGCCGGGCATAGACGGCCACGCCGTGCTCCAGCGCATCCGCGCTCAGAGCGGTCCGGCGCTGCCGGTCGTCATGCTCACCGCCGCTGCCGACGACGCGCAGGCCTGGCAGGCCTGGACCGAAGGCGTGGACTATTTCCTCGCCAAGCCGTTCGATGCCCACGAGCTGCTGCGCTTCCTTGACAATCTCTTCGCCGAGCAGCCGGTCGGCTAGGCTGGGTCCACGCTGAGGCAACTCGGCGGTGTGCTTCCTGCCCGGGTGACGAAGACCCTGGGCGCACACAGCGACCCGGAGGACGATCATGGCTCTCGACAGCGCCACCAAGCAGACCATCATGACCGAGTACGCCACGGTCCCCAATGACACCGGTTCGCCCGAGGTTCAGGTCGCGATGCTCACCAAGCGCATCGCGGACCTGACCGAGCACCTCAAGATGCACAAGCATGACCACCACACGCGTCGTGGTCTGCTCAACATGGTGGGACGGCAGCGCAGGCTGCTGAAGTACCTCGCGGCAACGGACATCGAGCGCTACCGGTCCTTGACCGACAAGCTCGGCATCCGCCGCCGCTTCTAGACGCATGACAGGGGAGTGCCATCCGGCGCTCCCCTTCGTCGTCGTACCAACCGGTGCGACGACAGCCACGAGCCGGATAGCCGGGAGCAGCACCCCGGACCCGGTCCTCGGGAGTGGCAGCCGGACCGCCAATACGGCAGCCGGCCGCTTCCACTGATGACCGGCTCCTGCTGACACCAGGCCGCGCGGCTCGCAGTGAAGAGGAGAACGCCCATGGAGGGCGAGAGCAACATTTACGGCAGCGAGTTCGCTGAGGCCGTCATCAACAACCCCGGTGGAGCCACGCGCACCATCCGGTTCGAGACCGGTCGGTTGGCCAAGCAGGCCGCCGGCTCCGTCACGATTTACCAGGGCGACACCCTGATCATGTCCGCGGCGACCGCGTCCAAGCGGCCCAAGGAAAACCTCGACTTCTTTCCCCTGACGGTGGATGTCGAGGAGCGCATGTACGCCGCGGGCAAGATCCCCGGCTCGTTCTTCCGTCGTGAGGGCCGCCCGTCCGAGGACGCGATCCTCACC
>JBKJLP010000110.1:0-4338 GCA_046596735.1 Mycobacteriales bacterium
CGATCCCCAGGAACGCGTGGAAAGGCAGCGTCGCGAACAGCATGAGCATCCGGAACGGGTAGCCGACCCGTCCGGGCACCGGGTCGATCCCGACGAGCGGCCAGAAGAACAAGCACCCCACAACCAAGAAGTGGATGTGCAGCAGCTCGTGCAAGACCGTCGAGTCCAGGGTCGCGGGATACCAGCCGGAAAAATACAGGGCGTACGGGCTGCCGACGAACAACAGCCACGGGACGAGGGGGAAGGTGAGCACCTTGATCGGCCCGCTGTGCAGCAGCCGCAGCAGCAACCCGCGCCCGGCCGGCGGCAGCGTCCGTAGCGCCAGCGTGACCGGCGCACCCAGAGCCAGGAACACGCTCGCCACCATCGACAGCAGCATGTGCTGGATCATGTGCACGCCGAACAGCTCAAGGTCGTACGCCGCGAGGCCGGACATCGTCGCGATCACGATGGTCCCCAGCCCGCCGAGCAGGAACGCCAGCGTCCGGCCCATCGACCAGTGGTCGCCGCGCGCTGTGAGAGACCGCACACCGAGGACGTACAGCCCACCGGCCAGGACGATCCCGATCAGCGGGACCAGGTCCGGCCGGGCCTGGGTAAGCACGACACTCCACCCGAAAACGGGCAGGTCAGCGGCGGCGGCGGCGGTCTGGAGCACCTGCCAACAGTAGGTGGCCGGGCTCGACCCGGCGCGTCGGGCCACCCCACGTGGAAGCATCCGGCGCGGGCTGGCAGGATGCTTGTGTGGCCGCCGCACCTGCCCTTGAGAAGATGCCGTCACACGGCTCCCTGACGCGACCGAACATGGTCTCGATCGGGACGATCGTGTGGCTGTCGTCGGAGTTGATGTTCTTCGCCGCGCTGTTCGCGATGTACTTCACGATCCGCTCGGTCCAAGGCGCCGAGAACTGGCCGCCGCCCGACGTCCATCTCGCCGTGGGTTACTCCGCGATCTTCACGACAATCCTGGTGCTCTCGTCGGTGACCTGCCAGATCGGCGTCTTTGCCGCTGAGCGAGGTGACGTCTACGCCCTGCGCCGGTGGTTCACGCTCACACTGCTCATGGGCGCGGTCTTCGTGCTCGGCCAGCTCAACGAGTACCGCGTGCAGTACTCCGAGGGCAACAAGCTCAACACCGACGGCTACGGCTCGGTCTTCTACTTGACCACCGGCTTCCACGGCCTGCACGTCACCGCCGGCCTGTTCGCCTTCCTCATCGTGCTCGGCCGCAGCATGATCGGGCGCTATACCCCCGAGAAGGCCACCAGCGCGATCGTCGTGTCGTACTACTGGCACTTCGTCGACGTCGTGTGGATCGGCCTCTACGCCACGATCTACATCATCCAGTGAGCACCCCTTCGGCACCCGCTCGTCAAGGAGTCCCCGTGCGCTCGTCCCGCCTCCAAGCACTCTCCGGCTACACGGTGATGCTGCTGGCCCTCGGCTTCGTCGGGATGCTCTACACGGCCTTCGCCGCCCCGCCGAGCAACGCCGCGGACGAGCAGGGCACCGAGCAGTCGATCGCCGTCAAGGCTGGTCGCGAGCTCTACCTGCAGGGCTGCTCCACCTGCCACGGGCTCAACATGCAGGGCGGTTCGGGCGGACCGAGCCTGCTCGGAGTTGGCTCCGCCGCTGTCGTGTTCCAGGTCGAGAGCGGTCGGATGCCGCTGGCGGCCGGAGTCGCACAGGCCCCCCGCAAGAAGGCCAAGTACACCCCGGCTGAGATCGACCAGCTGGCCGCCTACGTTGGCTCCAAGGGAGGCGGCCCCGCGCTGCCGGCCGGTTCCCTCAACGACGGCGACCTCGCCCTCGGTGGCGAACTGTTTCGTACCAACTGCGCCAGCTGCCACAACTTCGCCGGTTCCGGTGGCGCCTTGACGTACGGCAAGTACGCGCCGCCGTTGACGGCCTCCAGCGCGCGGGAGATCTACAGCGCCATGCTGTCCGGCCCGGAAAACATGCCGCGCTTCTCGGACAACCAGCTCACGCCCACGGACAAGGCCGCCGTCGTGCGCTACGTCCAATTCATCACCAAGGGCACGCAGCCCGGCGGCAACGACCTGGGCCGCTACGGCCCGGTGCCCGAGGGCCTGGTCATCTGGCTCGTAGGCATTACCGCCCTGGTCGGGCTCTCCCTGTGGATCGGAGCACGCGCATGACGGACCAGTCGGAGCCGCAGACCTCGGCTCAGGCGGCGGGCTCGATCCGCGATCGCCTTCGCGCGCCCGCTGATGACGACCGGGGAGGCGACAGCCGTGGTTCTGACGTCACGGAGAGCAGTTTCCGTAACTCTGACAGCGCCGCAGACCTCGCCGCCCTCGGCGGCGAGGGTCGCGGGACGCCGGCGCCCGGTGCACCGATGACCACCGAGGTTCGCCGCGAGGATGTCGACGAGGCTGCCGCCCGGAGTGCGGAGCGCAAGGTCGCCGCGATGTTCATGCTGTCCTTTGCCGCCGTGGTGGCGTTCTGCATCGTCTTCTTTGCCGCTCCCTACGCCTACGACGAGGCCAACAACCAGTACTTCACGCCTGTGCTGGCGACGCTCATGGCGATCGCGCTGGGCGGCATCGGGGCTGGCGCCGTCAAGTGGGCGAAGACGCTGATGGTCGACGAGGAGACCGTTCAGGAGCGCCACGACATGGCATCCGACCCGCAGGAGCGCGCCGACGCCGCGGCCGCGATCCGCACCGGCATCGCCGATAGCGGACTCCCCCGCCGCAAGCTGCTCATGGGCACGTTGGCGGTGGGCGCTGGCTCGCTCGCGATCCTGCCGCTGCCGCTACTTCTGGACCTCGGCCCCTACGCCCACAAAGAGCGCGCGCTTCGGCGCACCGCCTGGGCCAAGGGCATCCGCCTCGTGCGCAAGAACGGCACGCCGGTCCGCCTCGGTGACTTGCAGATCGGTGCCCTCGAGACGGTCTACCCGGAGGTCCCCGGCGGCGACTTCATCGCCGACTCCCCCACAATGCTGATCCGGATGCAGCCCGAGGCGCTCACCCCCGTGAAGGGCCGCGAAGACTGGTCCGTACAGGGCCACATCGCCTACTCGATCATCTGCACCCACCTCGGCTGCCCGGTCAAGTTGTACGAACAGCAGACCCACCACCTGTTCTGCCCGTGTCACCAGTCCACCTTCGACGCCAGCCATGGCGCCAAGGTGCTCTTCGGCCCGGCCGCGCGCGCGCTGCCTCAACTGGCGATCAGTGTGGATGCGGACGGATACTTCGTGGCACAGGGCGACTACCACGAGCCCGTCGGACCCAGCTTTTGGGAGCGCGATTCATCATGAGTGCGGTCAACACGGGCATCGAAGGCGTTGCCAAGGGGATCGACGACCGGCTCGGGTCGTCCAACTTCATCAAGCGCAGCCTGAACAAGGTCTTCCCGGACCACTGGTCGTTCATGTTGGGCGAGATTGCTCTGTACTCGTTCATCATCTTGCTGCTGACCGGGACCTACCTGACGCTGTTCTTCGACGCCTCCATGAAGGAGGTCCTCTACGACGGCTCCTACGTCCCCCTCAAGGGCATCCAGATGTCGGAGGCCTACGCCTCCACGCTGCACATCTCGTTTGACGTCCGCGGTGGTCTGCTCATGCGACAGATCCACCACTGGGCTGCGCTGCTGTTCCTCGCGGCGATCGTCGTCCACCTGATGCGGGTGTTCTTCACCGGTGCCTTCCGCAAGCCTCGGGAGCTCAACTGGGTCATCGGCACCGGCCTGCTGGTGACCGGGATCCTGGAGGGCTTTGCCGGCTACTCGCTGCCCGACGACCTGCTGTCCGGCACCGGCCTGCGTATCGCCTTCGGCATCACCGAGTCCGTCCCTGTGGTGGGCACCTGGGCCGCCTTCCTGCTGTTCGGCGGCGAGTTCCCCGGGACCGTCATCGTCGGCCGCCTCTACGCCGTCCACATCCTGCTGATCCCTGGCGTGATCCTGGGCCTGATCACCTTCCACATGATGATGATCTGGTACCAAAAGCACACCCAGTTCCCCGGCCCGGGTCGGACCGAGCACAACGTGGTCGGCTCCCGCCTCTTCCCGGTCTACGCGGCCAAGGCCGGCGGTTTCTTCTTCCTGGTTTTCGCCGTCCTCGCGCTGCTCGGCGGCCTCGCCCAGATCAACCCCATCTGGCTCTACGGCCCGTACGACCCTTCGGTCGTGTCAGCCGGCTCGCAGCCGGACTGGTACATGGGCTTCCTGGACGGGTCCACCCGACTCATGCCCAACTGGGAGATCGCCGCCTTCGGACACACGCTCTCGCTCAACGTGATGCTCCCGACTGTTGTCCTGCCCGGCATCTTGTTCACGGCGATGGGGCTCTACCCCTGGCTCGAG
>JBKJLP010000238.1:0-4072 GCA_046596735.1 Mycobacteriales bacterium
TCCGCGGAAGCGAGTTGTCCACAAGGGGCTATCCGGCTACTACATGACCGCGGGGTAGGCGGCGCTAAGCGTGGATCGGTCTTTGGTGGATCGGTAGTCTCAGCGGGTGGTCGGCCCCAGCCCAGCGGATGCAGGCGGTCCGCTGGATTTCAGTTCCTTTCACGTTCTGGGTGATGACCCGGTGCCGGACATCGTGATTCAGATTGCTGACGGTCGAGCAGTCGAGTTCATCTGGCGAAACGAGTTGGGCGGCCTAACGTTTCGCGTCGGCGACCGATTCGTGAAGTGGTGCCCAACGCGAAGCGGTATCGATCTTCGGCGGGAAAGGGATCGTCTGGACTGGATGTCGAGCAGGCATCCCGCGCCCCGGGTGGTCGACTACGGCTCCGATGGCGCGGCGCGTTGGCTGGTTACCGAAGCCCTGCCTGGAGAGCACGCCGTCGGCGATCCATGGACTTCGCGTCACCAAGAAGCCATCAGGGCAATCGCGATAGGGCTCCGAGCGATCCACCTCATCGATGTTCGGGACTTTCCGAGCGACTGGACATCCGAGTCATGGGTCGGTCGCACGCCAGGCAATTTGGGCAGCCGCCCATCAGTCGATGATCCGGTGCTCGTTCACGGGGACGCCTGCGCCCCCAACACCTTGATCTCACTTTCAGGGCATTGGACCGGCAACGTTGACTTCGGCGACCTAGCCGTGGGCGACAGATGGGCAGACCTGGCCGTCGCCTCCATGAGTCTGGATTGGAACTTTGGGGAAGGTCACCAGAGTGAGTTCTTCGATTGTTACGGCATCGAACCCGATGAGCAACGAATCGCTTATTACCGCGCTCTCTGGGATCAGGAGTCCTAGTCTTGTCTCGCCTTGATCAAAGCCTTGCGCTGGGTGATCGCGTTGAGCCGCGCAGTGCCGCTCTTTGCTCGCGCGGCACGCGATACGGGTAGGTGCCGTTCCTTGTTCGTTCGTCGCCCGACGGGCAGCTCGGCGGGGGAGGTCATGGCAGGGTCTCCACATGCCACCGCCTGGGCCCCCGCGTGCAGCGGGTGTCCGGCTCCCGTTCGCGGGTCTTCCCCGGCGCATTGTCGATTGGGTCGAGGCGGAACTGGGCTCGAGCATCATCGACGCTGCCGACCAGGTCGGGGGCATGTCACCGGGCTGTGCGGCCAGGCTGCTCATGGCGGATGGGTCTCGCTGTTTCCTGAAGGCGGTCGGCACCGAACTGAACCCGCACACCCCCGAGCTGTTCCGTCACGAGCTCGCTGTGCTCTCGACCCTGCAGCCGGCTGAATACAGGGCTTCTCTACTTGCTGCCTACGACGATGGCGACTGGGTCGCGTTGTTGCTTCAGGACATCGACGGCCGCCATCCTGACCTTTCCTCTGCCGAGGATTACGCGCGAGTCAATGACGCACTGCATCGTCAGGCCCAAGAACTCACCCCGTCGCCGTACCCAGCAGCTCCGCACTTCTCCAGCAATATCCACAAGTGGGTCGGCCGGTGGAGAACGGATCTTGCCCAGGACCCAGCGCGGTACCTGCCTCGGTGGGCCTCGTCGCACTTCGACGACCTGGTCACGAAGCTGACGACACTCCCGGACCGATTCGCAGGCGAGACCTTGTGCCACTTGGATGCGCGTGAGGACAACTTGCTGCTCACGTCGGACGGCACGGTGGTCATCGTTGACTGGGGTATGTCGAGAACCGGGCCCCTCTGGCTCGACGAACTCGTCCTAGCCCTCAGCCTGGCTGACCAGGACTGCTTCGATCATTACGTCAGAGCAATGCCTCAGGACGCGGTGACCGACCTACTGATCATCTTCGGGGGGTCGCAGGCTTGGCGTGCGAAGCAGCCGGAGCAGCCAGGGCTACCGACCATGAACGAGTACTGCCGAGACGATTCACGGCGGCTCTTGGCCGGGGCTAAGCGTCGGCTCACCGGCCTTGGATCCGGCAACGGGAACAAATGAGGGGAGCCGTTAGCCACCTTCCGTTGAGACCAGGCACTGGTCACTCGCGCATCGTGCGGTCCATTGCAGATCACGACCAGGTGGTCACGCGATCAGATGTATCCCTGCGGAACTGGTCCCGTAACGCGCAGTGCGTGGCGGGCGGCGAGATCAGCGAAGGCGTCGTCGCCCAACACCGCGCCGGTGGTCGCGGCTTCGGCGAGACCCCCGAAGTACCCCTCCATTGCTGCAGGGAGGTACATGTTGAGTTTGCGGCTCTGCGACTCGCCGACCCGAAAGCCATGCTCAACCCCCGCGGGCACCCACACAAACGACCCGGTAGGGCACCGATGCTCCACGCCGCTGATGAACACGATGTATTCACCGGCAAGCACGTAGAAGGCTTCGGCGCAGTCGTCGTGGATGTGCATGGGCGGGCCAAAGCCGGGTGGTTCGTCGGCCTCTAAAAGCGTCAGAGCATTCTCAGTTTGGGACGACCCAGCCTTCACGGTCATCTGGAACGGCCCCATCTCGAGCAAGCGACCGTGACCTGGAGCGAGAACGTACGCACCACTCGACATGACTTCTCCTCGGCAGCCGGGCGGCTGCACATGTCAGGAAAGTAGCGCCCCGTAGCAGCCTGAACCGTTGAGAACTGCCGTTGTCAACGGTCACCGCCACTAGCCTCGGATCGTGACAGCCGACCTTCACCGCGCCGTGTACGACACCTGTCATCTGACCGGTCAGTTCACTCTTCGGTCAGGCCAGGTCGCCACCGACTATTTCGACAAGTACCTCTTCGAGTCGGACCCGGCGCTATTGCGCCGGGTGGCGGAGGCGATGCAGGCGCTGCTGCCCGCCTGCGATGTGCTTGGAGGCATGGAGATGGGAGGCATCCCCATCGTCGCTGTCATGTCGCAGCTGACGGGGCTGCCCGCTGTCTTCGTGCGGAAGGCGCCGAAGGAGTACGGCACGCGAAAGGTGGCGGAGGGCGTACCGGTCTCCGGCAAGCGAGTGGTGGCCGTGGAGGACGTTGTCACCACAGCAGGCGCGCTGGTCTACGGATGCTTGCTTCTTCGTGAGTCGGGCGCGCAGGTCGATACAGCCGTCTGCGCCATTGACCGGGAGGAGGGTGGGGCGGAGAACCTCGCCGCCATTGGCGTCACGCTCATCCCCGCCCTGCGCCGCACGGACCTGGACCGAGTGGCGGCAGAGGCCAGCGCCTCCCGCGGGTAGGTGATGCCGTTCTCGACGAGCCGCGCACCGGCACTAGCGTCGGCGGGGTGCTGGTGCTGCTCGATCTCGATGGAACCCTTACCGACCCCTACGAGGGCATCACGAGGTGCGTCACGCACGCGCTTGACGGTCTCGGCCTGCCCCGGCTAGAGGAAAGAGCACTGCGGTCCTTCATTGGCCCGCCGCTCCAGGACCAGTTCGCCTCTCTTGGCCTGGACGAGGCCGGTGTGGCCCGAGCTGTGGACTTGTACCGCGAGCGGTTTCAGGACCAGGGCTTGTACGAGAACACGGTGTACGCGGGGGTGCGAGAAGCGTTGCAGACCTTGGCAGCCGTCCCGTTCCGACTCGCTGTCGCCACGTCGAAGCCCACGCCCTTCGCGGAGCGCATCGTCAGCCACTTCGGTCTCGACGAACACCTCGACCTGGTGGCCGGAGCGACGCTTGATGGCAGCAGACGCACGAAGGAGGACATCATCAGGTTCGCCCTCACGGCGCTGGCCGTCGAACCTGCCGATGCGGTGATGGTCGGTGACCGCGCCCAGGACGTCGCCGGTGCTCGCGCCGTCGGACTGCCGAGCATCGGCGTCACCTGGGGGTACGCGGAACCAGGCGAGCTGGAGGCAGCCGGCGCGGACCAGATAGTCGGGACACCGGAGGCACTGGTGGCCGCGCTGCTGGACTGACAAGAACTGATCGGAAGGCTTCCCGTACCGACGGCAGCCGTGAAGGCGGTGCACAACCTGGCGAGGCCGGTGACGCTCCCCGGCGGCGACGCTAGGCGGATCTGCTCTCGGCTTGGGCGCGGTCGGCGAGCTGCTGGCCGGTGTCGCCGTCGGCCAGGGACGCGTAGCCGATCGCCACGACCCCGAACGGCGGCGGGCCGGCCA
>JBKJLP010000293.1:0-3234 GCA_046596735.1 Mycobacteriales bacterium
GCCGCGGAACTGGCGGGCGTAGGCGCTCAGCGATTCGACGTACCGCCGTTGTCCTTCGGCGAAGATCGTGTCGAAGGCCAGGCTCGACTTGCCCGAGCCCGACAGGCCGGTGAAGACCACCAGCGCGTTGCGCGGCAGGTCGATGGAGACGTCCTTGAGGTTGTGCTCGCGGGCGCCGCGCACGACGAGACGGTCAGCCATCGGTCCAGGCTAACGTCGCGGTGTGACATACACCGGAGACGTCGAGGTGGGCGGGCCCTGGGACGTACGGGAGCTGCCCGGGCTGACGATCACGAAGGTGGCGACCAACCCCTTCAACAACAACTGCTACCTCATCAAGGACCTCGGTACGACGGAAGCCCTGCTGGTCGACGCGGCCGGCGACGCCGAGCGGCTGCTCGAGGTCATCGGAGACGCCACGCTGGTCGGGATCGTCGAGACTCATGGTCACTGGGACCACCAACAGGCCCTGGTCGAGGTGGTCCAGGCCACGGGTGCACCGGTGCTGGCGACCGCCGCCGACGCGGCGGACCTCCCAGTGCCCGTCGACCGGGTGCTCACCGACGGAGACGTCCTCACGGTCGGCGGGTCGTCGCTGACTGCCATCACCCTCGTGGGCCACACGCCCGGGTCGGTGGCCTTGCACCTCGACGTCGACGGCGGGCACCTGTTCACCGGCGACTCGCTTTTCCCGGGCGGGCTCGGCAACACCGAGAAGGACGACGCCCGCTTCCAGACCCTGATGGACGACGTGGAGAACAAGCTCTTCTCACTCCCGGACTCAACGTGGTTCTACCCGGGCCACGGGGCGGACTCGACGATCGGCAAGGAGCGTCCAGCGCTTTCTGAGTGGCGCGAGCGACGCTGGTAGACGCCCTGGGATGACCGGCCGGCACCCAGGAAGGCTTCATGACCCGACCTCTCCCACCCCGCAGCGGAGCCTGTGCGCGAGCCCTGCTGGCGGTCGTCGCAGCTCCCGGTGCAGTCTCCGGCAGCCTGTTGGCCCCTTGGACGAGCTGGAGTCCTTCTCGGCCACGGTCGGTGAGGCTGAGCGCAAGACCTTGTACGGAGCTGCGAACACCTGGCTGGCTCAACGCTGAAGCAGGCTCACCAGGTCGTCGTGGAGCCGCCTGTCGTCTGCATCGAGACCCTCAAGCACCTCGACGATGGACACCCCTGAAGGCACGACCGATCCGCCAGTTCTGTCGTCGAGCAGTAGGACGCGTGTGAAGTCGGGCTGTACTTCGGAGTTCTGCCATCGCCCCCTGTTGACGGCGTGCCAAGCAGACGGGCCGAGCACAAGATGGACGACGTACGTGCTCTCGGCCTTGTCGGCGAAGTCTGGGTGAGGCGCGATGCTGACTGACCAGGCATGCACGCCAGACCATGGGGTCCGGGCCTTCCCCAGGACGTGCCCGAGGGTCTCGTTGACCTGCTGAGAGAGCGTCGCGTCGCAGTAGGCGCGGAGGACCTGCTTCGCCTCCCCGAGCAACTCCCGTCCTTCGGTGTAGCGCTGGATTGCCTCTTCCCGAAGCTGGTCTGCGAGCTGTCGTGCGACGGCGTCTTGGCGCTGCTGCCCGAAGCGCTCGGCTTCTCCGCCTCGGCAGAGCGCATCGACGAACTCGATCAAGCCTGCACGATCCATGGTGAGCGCCGTCCTGTTCGTGAAGTGCCGGTGCATGTTCTCGATGAAGTAGTACTGCTCGACGTACTCGCTGCGGTACTTCGGCAGTTCCTGGATGTGCGCGTAGACCCGATCCAGCAGCGTCGCGTAGAGAACCACCGGAGCGTTCTCCCAGCCCTCGATGAGGTTGCCCCCGAAGTCGTTCTCGCAGAGCAGGACGACAACGCTGTTCTGGGGGCCTTGGATTGCGCCGTACGCCAGGTAGCCGTGATAGCTGTGCTCGTGGCCATCAGGGACGCCGTAGTTCTCGATGACGATCGTGGTGTCGTCACCGTCGAGGACGAGGTCCGCGATGTCCATAGGCTTGCCGGCTGGGGCTGTGTTGACCTCCTGACGGACGCCGAACGGCTGGTCTGCGATGAGCTCTCGATCGTCCTTCACAAGCCCCCGGTTGACCTCCGCGATGAAGATCCGCTGGAACGCATCCCCGAGGCCATGAGTGGCGTCGGCGCGCAGCAGCCATGCGAAGACGTTCGAGAGCTGCTTCTCGTGAGTGCCGTGGTGCATGACGTCGAACACGTTAAACCGGCGCTGCGGCCGGTGCGTCAGCATCGGCGCAAGGACGGTCAGCAGGTCCTTGGGCATGCGCGCACTGTAGGCACTCTGACGCGTCGATCGAGCCTCTGCCGTGCCCCATCGGGGTTCCGGGCGGGCTCGGCAACACCGAGAAGGACGCCGCCCGCTTACAGACCCTGATGGACGACGTGGAGAACAAGCTGTTCGGGCGCTTCCCGACAGCACGTGGGTCTATCCGGGCCACGGCTCGGACACCACCCTCGGTGCCGAGCGGGGATCCCTGACGGAGTGGCGCACCCGCGGCTGGTGACCCTTCGGCCGCCTGAACGGAATCTGGTCGCATGAACGGCTTGACGTCGCAGGCTGGGGAGTGCGTACATTCCGGACATCTTCGCCTGGGGGGCGAAGCGGACTGGGGACACCACATGCGCGCGCTCTGCCTCGACCTGATCGATCGCTATCGGCACTCTTCGCTGGCTGCGAGATCGGCCGGCTGCTGCCGGTTCTCCTCGTCCTGCAGCCACTACGCCGAGGACGCCCTTCGCACGCACGCCGTACCCGTCGCGCTGCTCCTCATCGTGCTGCGGCTGCTGCGATGCCGTCGTCCGATGACCGCGACCACCCGTCGCAGGGTGTCGGCAGTCCTGGTGCTCAGCGGGATCGTCACGTTCGGCACAGCTGGCTTGGCCCAAGCGATGGCCCCGTCAGTAGTGCCCATCACCGCGACGAAGGGTGGCTGCAACCTGGCGTTACGCGGCACAGACGTCGGCTCGTTCAACCGCAACAACCCGCTTTTCGTGACCAAGGGCAAGCGCATCACGGCGGAGGGCCTGGCTCCCCAGCCGTTCCGCAACCAGCCGGAGCCACCGAACTCCCGGACCTACCTGTCCATCGACATCCAGGTTGTCGACCCGTTCAAGGCAACGATCAAGTCCGAGGATCCAGAAGGCTTCCGGACGTTTTCGACCTCGGTCAACGTCGACGACTACCTGAGTCTGGGATCCGGCTTGTATCGGATCACCATCCACGCGGTG
>JBKJLP010000046.1:0-3074 GCA_046596735.1 Mycobacteriales bacterium
TAGCGGACCTTCGCGCCCTCACCGATCACCGACTGGTCGTCCGTGCGGCAGGCGATGAAGCGCTGAGACGGGGTGTCGTTCGTGCAGAAGGAGAAGTACCGCAGCTGGGTGGACGGCACCGACGGCGGACCCGGCCGGGTGTCGGGGAAGCTCGCGGCCCGCATCGTCGAGACGCTGACGTCGCCGTAGGCCCGGTTCACGGCGGTGAAGACGTAGGAGTTGTGGACGTTGGACAGGAACCCGCCTTTGCCGCCCGCCTCCTCGGCTGGACCGAGCGCCGTGGAATAGTCGTCGAGGAACGGGTTGGCGGTGAAGATCTTGTTGACGGCTTGCACGAGGTTCTTGAACTTCGTCCACCGCGGCGGGTTGTAGCCGGGCGCCGTCGCCGCTTCAGGGATCGGGGGGCTGCTCGTCTGGGCGATCTGCTGGTTGACCCCGTCGACCGACGGCTTGACGAGTCCGGCGCAGGCCGACGCGGGTGGACGCCCGCCGTCGGCGGCCTCGAGGGTCACCGTCGGCAGGCCGACCCCGCCGGTCTCGTCGCGGCCACGATCAGGGACGTAGACGCGGAGGATGAACGTCCCGTTGACGTTCGGTGCGCCGTTCTGTCCAGTCCCCGTGTAGATCGTGTTCGGCGCGCGGGTGGCCGGCACGGGTCCGAAGTCCACGAACGCCGTGTAGTCACGCCGGCTTGCGGTCCGGCTCGCCGCCGTGGCGAACGGGTTGAGCGACCCGGCGTCGGGCGCGATCTCGACGTCGGCGATCGCGTCCAGCGGCCGCTGCGCGAGGTCGTAGACGTTGAACGAGAAGTACCGTGCGTGCGGATACTTCCCGGTGATCCGCAGACGGGTGCCCGGGACGGCGGTGTAGGCGCCGAGCCAGTAGATCGCCGCCTCGTCCGGGTACGCCACGTTCACCGTCGCCGCGTCGAACTTCGACAGCGGGAGGACACAGGTCGTATCGACACCCTGCGCGCCGGCGGGCGATGAGGGGGCGAGAGCCACCGACAGCGCCAGCAGCACGAGAGCGAACCGGACCGGTCTCCCGATCACCCGAATCATGGCGCAATGGTAGACCACCCCATCCGACGGCCGCGCCGGACGGTGCGGCGCTCAGGCGTCGCGAAAGGCGGCCTGAGCTAAGGCACGACGGTCGCCCGCGGATGGGCGTTGAAGTACACGTCCTTCAGTCGTTCGGCGCTGAGGTGCGTGTAGATCTGGGTCGTGGCGATGTCCGCATGACCGAGCATCTCCTGCAGGGACCGCAGATCGCCGCCGCCGGCCAGCAGGTGCGTGGCGAAGGTGTGCCGCAGCGTGTGCGGGCTCATGGCGTCCTGGAGGCCCACGGCCCCCGCGTGGCGCTGGACGATCTTGTACAGCCCCTGGCGGGTCAGGCCAGCGCCGCGCTGGTTGACGAACAGGTGGCGCTCCTCGCGGGCGCCGACGAGCAGCGGCCGGCCACGCTTGAGATAGAGCGACACTGCGGTCACCGCCTCGCGTCCCACCGGGACCAGGCGCTCCTTGGAGCCCTTGCCACGGGCGCGCAGCACGCCGACCTGCAAGTCCACGTCTCCAACGTGCAGGTCGATCGCCTCGCTGGCGCGCAGGCCGCAGGCGTACATCAGCTCGAGCAGCGCACGGTCGCGCAGCGTGGCGGGACCGGTGCCGGTCGGCGCCGCCAAGAGCTTGGCCACCTGGTCACGGCTGAGGACCTTCGGCAGCCGTTGCTGCTTGCGCGGCGCACGCAGGTCCGCGGTCGGGTCGCCGTCGAGCAGGTTCTCCCGGCGCAGGTGACGGTAGAACGAGCGCAGGCAGGCCGTCTTGCGCTGCAGCGTCGCCGGCGCGACCGCCGCGCGCTCTGGCGTGCCCTGCGCGAGGTGTGCCATGAACGCCGCCAGGTCGGGGTGCTGCACCGTCAGCGAGTCAAGGCCGCGTGACTCCAGGTAGGCGCCGAACTGCAGCAGGTCTGACCGGTAGGCCTCCAGCGTGTTGCGAGACAGGCCACGTTCGAACTCCAAGTAGGCCAGGAAGTCGAGGACGTGGTGCCGGAAGGATTGGCCGGTCAGGTCACCGGTCGCGATCGCCATGCCTCTCCTGTTCGCCCGGGGCGTCCGTCTCCCTCGTCCCTGCAACGCCGCTGTCACCGGTCGAAATCCAACCCTTGAGCCCCATTGACAGGCATCGAACAGCGCCCTGGGTGCCCATCCGAACAACCCATGGGCAAGAGAAGTGACCAATGCGGAATGGTGCGCACAGCCAACCTAAGGATTTCCTAATGAACATCGATTTTCGACCTTTGTCGGTCGGTCTGATCACCGCCGTGCTCGGTGTCGCCGGGGCCGCGACCGCGTCCGTCGCCTCAGCCGACGGCCTCAACGCCTACCGCGTGAAGGCGACCCCGGCCAACCTGAAGCTCCTCGCCGCCAAGGGCCTGGACATCACCGAGGGACGCGACCTGAAACAGGGCACCGTCGAAGTCGTGGCGACCGCCGCCCAGGTCGGCGCCGCCAAGCTCGACGCCAAGCGCGTCACCGACTTCACCGAGCCGAGGGTCGCTGCCCGCGGGGCCGGCAGCCGCGCCGGATCACCCACCGCCGGCGCCACCGACGCCGCCTTCAGCGTGTGGACGAAGTACGACGCCGTCGCCGGCGACGGCAAGGAGCAGTACACCGAGCAGTACGCGCGCCTGACCGACCCCGCGAAGGACCCGCGCGGCATCGTCAAGTCCCGCGTCGTCGGGCAGACCTACAACGGGCGCGACATCCTCGCCCTGCAGGTCACCAAGGGCGCGACCGGCGCCGACATCCCCGGCCGCCCCGCCGTCCTTTACACGGCGCTGCAGCACGCCCGCGAGTGGCTGGCCGGCGAGACGTGCCGCCGAACGCTCGAGCACGTCGTCGCCGACTACGGCAAGACGACGAGCTCCGGCAAGGAGATCACCAAGCTCGTCAACACCTCCGAGCTGTGGTTCGTCTGCGTCGCCAACCCCGACGGCTACGAGTTCACCTTCACCCCGGGCCACCGCCTGTGGCGCAAGAACCTCGCCGACAACAACGCCGACGGCACCATCACCGG
>JBKJLP010000101.1:0-4038 GCA_046596735.1 Mycobacteriales bacterium
CTTGCCGCGCACCACGGCCCGCGGGCACTGCGTGCGGACGAGTGGGGCGTCGGTAGCAACGCGGTGCGAGCCGAGCGTCGCGAGATAACCGATCGCCTCGACGATGTTGGTCTTGCCCTGGCCGTTGGCCCCGATCAAGGCCGTCGGACCGCGGTCGAGAGCGATCTCCAGCACGGACCAGGACCGGAAATCGGTAAGGGACAGCGCGCTTACGTGCACGGCACGGTCCCGGTGTTAGTCATCGGGTGGCGTCCCGGCGTCATCAGCCCCAGGGCTGTCGGCGCCCTTCTCGACCGAGCCTGCTGACGAGGTCACCGCGTGCCCGCCAAACTGGTTGCGCAGTGCGGCGATCATCTTCATCGAGGGCGAGTCGTCCTGGCGGCTGGCGAAACGCGCGTACAACGCCGCGGTGATGACGGGCAGCGGCACCGCGTGGTCCACCGCCGCCTCGACCGTCCAGCGCCCTTCGCCGGAGTCCTCGGCGTAGCCGCGCAGCGCTGACAGGTCGGCGTCCTCGTCGAGCGCATTGACCATGAGATCCAACAGCCACGAGCGGATCACCGTCCCCTGCTGCCAACTGGAGATCACCGCGGGTACGTCGGTGATGACGTCGGTCGCCTGCATGAGTTCCCAGCCCTCGGCGTAGGCCTGCATGAGGCCGTACTCGATGCCGTTGTGCACCATCTTGGCGAAGTGGCCAGCACCGACGGGGCCAGCATGAACGAAGCCAGAATCACCAGCGGGCTTAAGAATATCGAAGAACGGCTGGACGAGCGCAACGTGCTCAGCCTCGCCGCCCACCATCAGCGCGTAACCCTCGGTCAGACCCCACACCCCGCCCGAGACTCCGGCATCAACGAACCCGATGCCGGTTGCGGCGAGGTCCTTGGCGTGCCGCTGATCGTCGGTGTACCGCGAGTTACCACCGTCGACGACGACGTCGCCGGACTCCAGCAGCTCAGCGAGCCGATCGACCGTCTTGTACGTCGGGTCGCCGGCCGGGACCATGACCCACACGATCCGCGGCGTGGGCAGCGACGTCACCAACTCCTCCAACGAGGCGACGTCGCGGGTGCCACCAGGGCCCTGTTCGGCCCGGTCGTAGCCGATCACCGTATGGCCACCCCGGCGCAAGCGCTCCGCCATGTTGCCGCCCATGCGACCCAGCCCGACCATGCCGATGGTGCCCACGTGCGTCTCCCTGTCCTCGACGACCTGCTGGTCCTCACCCTGCCCCCACCGGCGTCGGCTCGCACCACCAACGCCGACACCGTCAGGTCAGCCAGACAGTCGCACCGGCATCAACAGGTAGCGGTAGTCAGCCAGCGCCGGGTTGATGTCACCGTCGGCCTTGCCGGTCAGCACGGCAGGCCGGGTCGGGCCGGTGAACGACAGCGTCGTCTCGTCGGAGTCGACCGCGGCCAGCCCGTCAAGCAAGTAGGCCGGGTTGAACGCGATCTGCAGCGGGTCGCCGCCCTCCCAGGCGCATTCGAGCCGCTCGGTGGCCTGCGCGTCGTCCGCGCCGCCCGCTTCGAGCACGAGCCCGTCGGCCGAAAAACCCAGGCGTACGGGGGCGTTTCGCGTCGTGACGAGCGCGACGCGCTTGACCGCCTCCACCAGCACGCCGGTGCTGACGCGAGCAGTGGCCGAGCTCTCACTGGGCAGCAACGAGCGGTACTTGGGGAACTCCCCCTCGAGCAGTCGCGAGGTCGTCCGGCGCAGGGAGCCGGCCGGACCGCCCTCGAAGCCGATCATGCCGTCGCCGGCGCCGCTTCCCGTCGTACTGAGCGCGAGCGTGACCTCGGCCCCACCGGTGAGCGCCTTGGCCGTCTCCGACAGGGTGCGGGCCGGAACGAGCGCGGTGGCGGACAGCCCCTGTTCCTCGGGGCGCCAGGTCATCGTGCGCACAGCCAACCGATAGCGGTCGGTCGCGGCGAAAGTGAGCTGGTCACCCTCGAGCTCAATCCGTACGCCGGTGAGGACCGGCAGGGTGTCGTCCCGGCCGGCGGCGAGCGCCACCTGCCCGACGGCAGCCGCGAAAACATCGCTGGACAGCGAACCGGTGCGGGCCGGTAGTTCGGGCAGCGCGGGAAAGTCCTCGACCGGCAGCAGGGGGAGCGTGAAGCGCGCGGAGCCGCAGGTCAGAACGACGCGGGCTCCCTCAACCCGCAGGTCGACCGGCTGGGCCGGCAGGGATCGGACGATCTCGGCGAGGAGTTTGCCGGGCACCAGCACGCGCCCCGGCTGCGACACCGTCGCCGGCACCGAGATCCGCGACGAGACCTCGTAGTCGAATGCCGAGACCGACAGGCTCTCGTCATCGACCTCGAGCAGCAGCCCGAGCAGCACCTGCATCGGTGGGCGGGCTGGCAAGGAACGCGCGGTCCAGACGACAGCGTCAGCGAGCGCATCGCGCTCGACCCTCAGATCCATGGTGCTGCCTTTCGTGGAAGAACCACCGAGCATCGCTCAACGGTCGGACAATCTTTCGCGAGGGTGGGGGAGCTGCGGGGTCGTCCACAGGATCGGGTCCGCAGAACCTGATGTGTGTTTGTGCAGGAGAGAGGGATCGTCGTCGTCGTCTGGACCGACCACCCTGTGGACTGTACGAAAAGGTGCAGGTCAGCGGGCGTGGCGCCCTGTGCGGAGGTTGTGGACGCCACGCCGGAGAACCCGGAAGGGTCCGTGGATAGCGCCACCACCGGTTCCGACGATCCACCACGAATCGCCGTCATCCACATGGTTGTCCCCAACCTGTGCACTGGTCCTGTGAGCGGATTCACAGCACGCGAACGAACGAGTGACGGCGTGGTCACGCTTGGCGAGACCGGGTCTTGATCCGGTTGGTGAGCTCGGCGACCTGGTTGTACGTGGCGCGTCGCTCGGCCATCTGACCGCGGATCTTGCGGTCGGCGTGGATGACCGTCGTGTGATCGCGGCCGCCGAACATCTGGCCAATCTTGGGCAGCGACAGGTCGGTGAGCTCACGGCACAGGTACATCGCGATCTGCCGCGCTGTCACCAACACCCGCGAGCGCGACGAGCCGCACAGGTCTTCCATCGTCAGCGAGTAGTACTCCGCCGTGGCCGCCATGATCGTGGCGCCGGTGATCTCCGGGCCGCCATCGGTGGGGATGAGGTCCTTGAGCACGATCTCGGCCAGCGACAGGTCGACCGGCTGCCGGTTGAGCGACGCGAACGCCGTCACGCGGATAAGTGCGCCCTCGAGTTCGCGGATATTGCTGGCGATCTTGCTGGCGATGAACTCGAGCACCTCAGGCGGGGCGGCCAACCGGTCGGACGCGGCCTTCTTACGCAAAATAGCGATGCGAGTCTCGAGGTCGGGCGGGTGCACGTCGGTGATCAGGCCCCACTCAAACCGGGTGCGTAGCCGGTCCTCCAGGGTGGACAGTTGCTTGGGCGGCCGGTCCGAGCTGATCACGATCTGCTTGTTGGCGTTGTGAAGCGTGTTGAACGTGTGGAAGAACTCTTCCTGAGTCCGCTCCTTGTTCTCCAAGAACTGGATGTCATCGACGAGCAGCACGTCGACGTCGCGGTAGCGGCGCTGGAAGGCCTGCGCTTTGTCGTCGCGCAAGCTGTTGATGAAGTCGTTGGTGAACTCCTCCGAGCTCACGTAGCGGACGCGGGCGCCGGCGAACAGGTTTTGCGCGTAGTGCCCGATCGCGTGCAACAGGTGGGTCTTGCCAAGACCGGCGGAACCGTAGATGAACAACGGGTTGTAGCTGCGGCCCGGCGTCTCGGCGACGCGCAGCGCGGCGGCCAACGCGAACTGGTTGCTGGCTCCCTTCACGAAGGTCTCGAACGTGTAGCGAGGGTTCATGCCACCGGTGTCGGCCATGTACGTGCTGCTGCTGCCGAGCGGCGCTTCGTTGTGGCCAGGACTGTGACCCACGTGGCTCGATGCCTCGCGCCCGGCCGGTTCCGGCGACCAGTCGGGCTGCGGCTCGGTGTCGACGAGTTGGACTTCGATGACGAATTGGATGTTCGACGCCCCGATCTCCTCCAGAGCATCCCTCA
>JBKJLP010000150.1:0-6575 GCA_046596735.1 Mycobacteriales bacterium
CCGAAACTGTCGGAGCCGCCGCATAGAGTTCAGACCGGATCGCCACCGAAGTTCCACGAGACTCGGGACATCCTCCCGACAAGTACCAGCACGGCGATCAACCATCGGCTCACGACCCTGATGCTAAGGGCACGCGAGGAGGAGCTCCGTGATAACGACGAGGACGCGGCTGCGCTACTTGCCCGCCCCGCTGGACCCGCGCCAAGTCGGGGAGGACTATGGGCGCGTGCCTGCGCTCGAGGATTTGAACCAGGGCCGGTGCTCATTCTGCACCCGACCGGACGTCCCCATCTCTGAGCTCGTCGTGGCCCCCCGAGGCAAACATCTGCTCGCGGTGTGTCGGACACTTCAGTGAACTCTTAGCGGAGATGGCCAAAGTCGCACGGGAGCCTGGGTTGGCAAAGCGGCTGACCGGGGACCAGCGCATTCGTCGCTCTGCGCAGGTAGCTGCTTTCGACGGTGCCTCAGGTTTCGTGCTCGGGAGCAGCGGCTCAATCAGCGCCCACTGGGCATCGGTCAAGTCACGTTCGCCAGACATGCGGCAACCATGCCGTCGATAGTGCGTCTGACTTACGCGACACGCCCTAGTTGCGTCTCAGTGCTCAGTGCTCAGTGCGGTATGGGTAGGCATGCGCTGGAATCGACAACAGGATCGGTTACCTGAACCTGGTAGTTCACGGCCTCCTTGAATCCCGAGTAGCTCGCACCTGGACTCCAGTTCAGGCACGTCCCGCCGCCGATCGTGGTTAGGCCGCAGTCGTGTGCGCTGGTAAAAACCGGCAGCGGAGCGTAGCTGGTGTTTTGCAGGAGGGTGCCAGTCTGGATCGAGGCGACTTCGGCGTTGTACGTGTGCGCGCACTCACTCGCCTGCGCCGGGGCCCGTCCCAGTTGCAAGCAAGCTGTGGACCCCGCGATGGTCGTCAGAGTGAGCAGGGTCCGAGCCAAGGATCGGGGGATGGTCATTGCGGGTCCTCCATGCTGGGGTGGGATTGGCAGCCGCGAGCGACCGGTCTGGGAGGTAGTCGCCGCAAGGGCCATCGACTACGCACGGAATTCCCGACCGGTCGTCTCTCATGCCCTTGACAGCGCGATCGGCAGCAAGTGCGAAGCGGGTCCAGAGCGAGGTGTCAACCCGCCCTGCAAACTCCTCGAAAATCGGTTTGCGTACCCGTGACGGGGGGTGGCGACTGCCTGTTAGGTCGGGAAACCTCTCGGCCGCGTCGCAGCGGGCCGGAACCCGGTCACTGCCAACCCAGATGGAGTCTTCCTTGAAGAAGTCACTTCGCACTGCCTTGTCTGTCGCCACGTTGGCGGGCTGTGCCGTCCTCGCGTCGGCGTTGCCGGCCAACGCCGGGACGGTCAACAACATCCTCCAGGCGCCGAACAGTGCCGAGCACTGTGTCGGGTTCGATAACAGCAACAGCACTGACCCCAAGCTGAACGAGAACAACTTCACCGGCACGACGTACTACCCGGACCTGTACGTCGGCAGCACCGCGGACTGCACGCACCCGCACGGCTAGATGACTCCGCTGGGGCGAGGGACCGACAACGGACCGGCTCCTCGCCCCCGACGGTTTCGGCGTACCACACCCATCAAGGGCGTCACCGTTCGTGACGTTAGTCGTTTGAGCGCTAAAGAGCGCGCCAACAACGAAGAGGGAACAACCATGACAGCACGGCCAAAGCTCGCTATTTCAGCATTGCTTGCCGTGGCAGGCATGCTAGGGCCCATAACACAGACGGCAGATGCGTCGCCGTTCGTCGGCGAGTATGACTACCTCGACTCAGGCACTGTTGCCGTAATGGCAGCCGACCACACACCCTGGCGAATCTCGATCACGGCAACTAGCCAAGGACAACTGCAGTCGCGAACCGAGCAACGGGCTTACATTCTGATCGAACGATGCCCCTCGAGCTGCACCGTCGTCGCCAAGTGGTCCCAGCCCCTCACCGATCGACAGGTCACGATCGCTGGTGACCTCACGTCAGGTCGGCTGCGTCTCCCGTTGGCGGGGACTCAGCTGCACCTCGACCTGGTGGGTCGGGACACCCACACGCCCGTGGACGGAGTGGCGTTCACCGGCCTTGGTGTTTCAACGGCACCACCTGGCGTCGACCCGGGCATTGTGCAGGAGCGCGGCGCCAGCGGCACCGCCGGCCTCGGGCGCTTCAACTGTCCGGTGCGCGAGCGGGAAGCGGTGGTTGGCACCGCCATCGAGGTCGACACCATCGGTGGAGATGCTCGGTATGCGGGCACCGCGCCTCGACGACTCCCCGCCGCACTGCTGGGCAACGGCATCACCTGCCTGCCCTGACGAGCCTCCGGTTCTCGGAAGAACGGAACCGTGAAAACGAACAGACGGACTTCCCAACAGTCGTGAGTTCAAGGGGACCGGACTACGCGTGAGTCCGTGGCTGGCGGGTGCCGTGCCTGTAGCGCAAACCCAGAAGCGGAGGGCGCAATGGAGGCACTCCTAGATGCGGTTCTTGATGTGCCGCACGCCCATGGAGTTACGCGCTGCCACGTTGTCGCGAGTCGTAGCGACATGGGGCGCCGAGCCATCGTGCTCGTGTCTGAGCTGGATGACAATCCTGGACCTTCGATCAGTCTGGCCTTCGACGCGATCACGCAGTTTGTTCGTGACATCTTGCCGCTGGACCAGGAACCTGTTTGGATCGAACACTGGCCCAGCCGCGCGCTCGCCTCCCTTCTGTTGCGCGACGAGGCGATGATGAGCCATCACCTGCGATTGCGGGGACCAACTGGATGGTCCAGCCACCCCCTAGACCAGGCCAGCATGAAACTATTGCTGGACCGCTGAGGGGCCAGTCGTCACTGACCCGAGGATCGGGACTAACAGCCGACGTGTTCGGAGTTGACCTGAAGGTTGTGTGCGCAGGCCACCACCATCTCAACTGGCGTGTCTTCATGTGTCCCGCTGTCGCCGGCAGTTACCGTGGCGCTGGCGTGGGCGGGTCCTTGCAGGGTCGCGATCGGGGACCGAGTCGGGGACAGCGTGGGCTGACGACGTATGGCAGTCTCGTGGTGGACACGGCTTGCAACGAGCTTCGGGGCAGCTGGCGTGCTGTCGCTGCGTTGCGTCATAGCCAACTCGTAGGCGTGGGGGGAGCCAGCTGTAAGGTCCCGGGGAGTGCTTGGGGACGAAGGCAACCAGGGTGCAAGGCTGGGCGTCGTCATGAGTACGAAGGTGGCCACCGCGACTGTGGCCGGCGCGGTGCCGGCAAACATCCGACGCAGCCCGAAAGCCAATGCGCCAATGAGCGCGAGTGCCTGTGCCAACGCCACTCGCATGGCACGTCGGGCCCGCAGCAGGTGGCTCTCCACGGCCCGAGAGGTGAGGCCCAATTCGAGGGCGATCTGAGCCGTAGGCACATCATCGCCCACCATCTGCAGGAGTCGGTACACCCGCGGCGACAGCATCCCTCTGGCCGCCGCGTCAGCCCAGACAGCTTCGGCCCGCGCCGCAACGTCCTCGGCGATGTCGGCCACCGTCACCTGGTCGAGGGACGCGTACCGCGCCGCCCGGCGCCAGGATCGGCTGCGCGCCCGGCGCATGTCCAAAGCCCGCCGCTTCGCCACCGTGACCAGATACGCCTCGTAGTTCTCGACGTCCACCTTGGCTTGGGCGACTACTTGCGCGACTGCTGACGCCGCACACTCCTCTGCGTCGTCGCGGGACCCCAGGACCGAATGCGCGACGCGCACCATGGCAGGCCAGTGGTCGAGAAGGTCACCTGACGTTTCCATCACTACATCCCCCCAAGTCCTTGTAACGGATTCGCCGCGGAACGGAAATGTCCTGCTGCCCGGCGCTGGGTGATTCCAGCTTGCGTGGTCGGACCTGCCCGCGGCGACTGCACCTCGTGGCGCCGCCTCGGCGCCGGGGAGGCAAGGAACTGTGAAGATCAACAAGATCACCGCCGGGATCGTGATGACCATCGGGCTGGGATCCAGCTTGACCGTGACCCACACGTCGGCGCAAGGCGCGCCCCATATCAGCGCGTACCCAACCCGATGCGTCCTCGTCACGCTCCCTCCGGACGGCCGACGGCTCCCCGAGGTCTGCATCGTCTACCCGCTGTAGGGGCGCCGTTGGTCCATCAGGGCCCGTCGCAGCGCGACGGCTACGGACCCTGATGGCCGTCGGACGCCAAGAGCAGAGCGTCGATGCGATCGCTCTGAGGGGCATCCCTCCGAGTTGTCCGCACGACGAACCCAAGCCAGAGTAGCCGGACTTTCAACGGACCCGGGGGCCTGACGCCTGACCAATTTATGCGTACGCGGCGGCCCCGACGCGACTACCAGGCACGCTCTTAGCCCACGGCTTGTCCGCATCCACAACCGCGGCTTTCCCCGCGGGAGGAGCCAGTCAGGCGCTCCACGCGGCCCAGGGGAACCGGGGTTTGGCGATGTACCGCCAGTGGCGGGCGGTGCGAATGGGTGACGCGTCGTGCCTCGGGGGCCGGCCGCCGGGAACGCAGTGAAGGGTCAGGATCCTGTGACGGAGACGTCGCCGTTGTCGCTGTGGACGCTGAGAAGCCGCGTGGCGTGGGGATCGACGGTGATGCCGGTGATGGTTGCCAGGCCGTAGTCGCTGGTGGCGGAGACGGCGTAGCCGCCGGTCGGGACCGTGAGGTTGGCTTTGCCATAGCCGCTGCTCAGGGCGGCGTTCTCGGGCGCCGAGGCGAGGTTGACCTGGACGTCGCCGTTGTCGCTGCGGGCCAGCAGATTTGTCGACCGGACGCTGCTGAGGCTGACGGGGCCGTATCCGGTGGTGACTTGCAGGGTTCGGCTGTTCGTGGTCGCGACCTTCACGGCACCGTTGCCGTCCTGCGCCAGCACGATCGGAGCCTCGATGTGGGCCAGGGTCAGGGTGCCGTAGGTCGTGGCCGCGTTGAGGCTGGTGGCCTGCAGCACTCGTACGGTCACGTCTCCATTGTCGCTGCTGAGCGTGACGGTGGGGGCGTTCACCTGCTGGGCCGTGACGGTGCCGTAGCCGGTGTGCTCGAGGAGCTTGGTGGTGGTCACGTTGATGGCGGAGACGTCACCGTTGTCGCTGGCGAGCCGGACGGCGTCTGCGGACAGGTTCTGGCCGCTGACTTTGCCGTAGCTGGAGGACGCGTCGACCGAGCCGGAGCGGACGTTGCTGACGGCTACGGCGCCGCTGTCGGAGTGCAGCCGAATCTGGCCGGAGATGCCGGACACCGACACCGGGCCGTAGGCGTTGGTGATGTGCAGGTCAGCAGTGCTGGGCACGGTGAGGGTGAGGTCGGTGAGGCAGTCGTTGAACCCGTCGACGTAGACGCCGCTGGCGACCTGGGTGTGTTCCTTGCAGTCCGTGGTCACGGTCAGGACTCCGCGGCGCAGCGAGGTCGTGATGGTGGGCTGGTCGAAGTTCCATGCCTCATGAGCTTTCAGGCCGGCGGATTTGCCCGCGACGACCGTGATGGTCCCCTGGTCACCGTGCACGACCACAGAGCGGATGACGCCGGTGATCGTGTTAAACACGGTCGCCTCGTGGATCGGAACGATCTGCTTGGCACTCGCCGCTGGGGCGCAGACGACAGCACCCAGGCCTGCAGCGAGCAGCGTTCGACGGACCAACAAGGCTGAACCTCACTCTGGGTTGAGTTCCTCAGGGCAACTGGGAGCGGCTCCTCCGGCATCCATTCGACGTCGGTCGCTGATCACCTTCCGGTACGCGACCACCAATGTTGGCCTTGTCCACAGGGCGGCGGCTGGGAGCGGAGCGGGCAGGGATCTCGTGGATCTCGATGGCGCGCGCAAACGCCGCTCGGGTAGCCCGCTCGGTGCGGTCAGACGGCTGTGGTGGCTTGCCTCGCCGGGCGTGGGCAGTTACGGAAGGTTAACGCCTGGTTCGTCTCGACGGACTCGCACGCAATCTGGCGCGCCACGATCGAGCGGAACCCTGATCGGTAGGCGCTTCGAGGCCAGGCTGCCTTCTTTCGTTCGAACACCGCGGTCATAAGGTGCAGGCATTGGGGGCCTCCAACTGCATAGCGCGGCGCATACCGGCAGTAGGTCGACCGCCACGAGGACTCCCAAGCGCGTTCGCCTGGATGGTGGCTGAAGGCTCTGCGTCAGTGGGAGCGCAAGCAGCGGCGTGGGGGATCGCTTGAACTACCTGACACCAAGTTCCTGTTTGCCCCATAATGCCTGGGTGCGCGCTCCCAGCTGCGCGCCAAGGGGGGATCGTTGTGTTCAGGCGGCTACTCGGCGGGCTCGTTCTATTGGCGGCCGTGGTCGCACTCCCGGCCCAGGCCCAGGGCCCGGCGCCGCGGACGACGATCTCCGGGCTGGCGGGCAGCTACTCGGTGCTGAACTTGAGCGACCCGTTCGCCGTGAACGACGTCTTCCGGGAGGTCACCGCGACCGCCAGCCGCGGTGACTTCGTGGGTATCGCGTTTGTCAGCCCCCACGGTGATCACTGGCTGACTTGGTCGCGCGGGCTCGCCGAAGGGACCACGTGCGCGTTCGGCCCGGGCTGCGCCGTGGCGGACTTCCCCGGGGTCAGCGGGTCCGACCTCGG
>JBKJLP010000331.1:0-3034 GCA_046596735.1 Mycobacteriales bacterium
CGACCGCGGTCGGCAGCCAACTTGGGCCGCACGTCGCATCACCAGTTGCCCCTCGGCGAGGAAGAAGCCGGCTTCCGGTTCGTGGCGCAGCCGGCGTACGACATCGGTCAGGCCGACGTAGTCACCCAGTCGCGGGTCCGCGGGATCGGTGACCTGCTCGATGCGCATCCGGTCAGTCTGCCTGCCGCCGGTAACGTCGACGCAGACCGTCACGAACCAGGAGGCACCCCCAGATGGCCAGTACGCCGGCACCCGCGGACAAGCACACGAGCAAGACCACGTCGTGGATCGCCGTGGGCATCCTGATCGTCGGCTTCATTCTGCTCGGGTTCGCACTCCCGATGCAGTCGATGGCCCTGGGCGTCATCGGCGGTGTGATCCTGCTCGTCGGCATCGTGCTGTCGTTCGTCTGGCAGCTCATGGAGGACTTCCACTAACTGCGCTCGCGGGCCCACTTACGGATCGTGTCGATACGGTCCTGCAGCTGGTCCACGGCGAACTGCGCACGGCGTGTGGCGGCCCACCCAGCGCTCAGGCTTCGGCGGCCCAGTTGCAGGACCGCATCGACACGATCCGTAAGTGGGCCCGCGAGCGCAGCTAGTGGAAGTCCTCCATGAGCTGCCAGACGAACGACAGCACGATGCCGACGAGCAGAACGCCGCCGCCGAGAACGCCGAGGACGACGGACCCCATCGGCAGGGCGAACCCGAGCAGGATGAAGCCGACGATCAGGATGCTCACGGCGATCCACGACGTGGTCTTGCTCGTGTGCTTGTCCGCGGGTACTGGCGTGCTGGCCATCTGGGGGTGCCTCCTGGTTCGCGACGGTCTGCCTCGACGTTACCGGCGGCAGGCAGACTGGTGTGATGCGCATCGAGCAGGTCACCGATCCCGCGGATCCTCGCCTGGGTGACTACGTCGGCTTGACCGATGTTGTCCGTCGGTTGCGCCATGAGCCGGAGGCCGGCTTCTTCCTCGCTGAGGGGCAGCTCGTCATGCGTCGTGCAGCCCAGGTCGGCTGCCGGCCCCGGTCGCTGCTGCTGGCACCCAACCGCGTCGACGACCTGCTGCCCGAACTTCAGACGCTGGACTGCCCGGTCTACGTGGCGTCCCCCGAGGTGCTGCACGCGGTCACCGGCTTTCACGTTCACCGCGGCGCGCTGGGGTCCTTCGCCCGGCCCAGCCTGCCCACCGCTGAGGACGTGCTGGCCACGGCCACTCGGGTACTGATCCTCGAGGAAGTGAACAGCCCCACCAACCTGGGCGCGATCTTCCGCAGCGCAGCCGGCCTCGGCATGGACGCCGTCCTGCTCAGCCCCACGTCGTGCGACCCGCTCTACCGCCGTTCGGTGCGGGTTTCGATGGGGGAGGTCTTCGCCGTGCCGTACGCCTATCTCGACCCGTGGCCCGAGGCGCTGCAGACCGTCCGGTCCGCCGGGTTTCGGGTGCTCGCGATGACGCCGGGCGAGTCCGCGACGTCGCTGCAGGACGTCGTGATCGCTTCGGACGAACGGGTAGCACTGCTGCTCGGAGCTGAAGGCCCCGGGTTGACGCAGGCGGCCTTTGCCGGCAGTGACCTGCGCGTGCGCATCCCGATGTCGGCCGGAGTCGACTCGCTCAACGTCGCGGCCGCCGCGGCGGTCGGTTGCTGGGCGATCGGTCGGCGTTCCTGACAGGATGCGCAGCATGAGACGCACCCTGCTGCTGGCCCCCGTCCTGCTGTCCTTGGCCGCTGGCTGTGGAGGCAGCAGCACAACCGTGCAGCAGGTCAGCGCGAAGGACGCCTACCTCGCCAAGGCAGAGGCCGTCTGCGCCAGCGCCAACACCGAGCTGGCTGCGGTGAAGAAGACGCAGCCGACCACCAGCGAAGCGCTGCCGGCCTACGTCAAGGCCATCGTCGATGTCGGCCGCAAGAACGTCGAGCAGCTTGGCGCACTGGAGCCCCCGGTCGGGGACAAGATGCAGATCACCGCCAAGGTGCTGGACCCCCTGCGCGCACAGGTTGTGATCGGGGATGCCTTCACCGCCAAGGTCACCACCGCGGTGCAGAAGAAGGACCCGGGCCTGATCGGGCTGGTCACCAACCCGCCCACCCAGACCAAGGCTGACCTCAACTTCATGAGGTTGTACGGCTTCTCGGCGTGCGTGAAAGCTGCCGACACCGCCAACTCGTGACCGTGAGCCGTCGGCGTTTTCTGGGCGCACTCGGTCTGACGGGTGGGGGAGCCGGTGTGCTCGTAGCTCTGCGCTCCCTCGGGCGTCCAGGGCCTCGTCCGTCGGTCGTCGATGGGACCGAACGGGTCGTCGAGGACTACGGCAGCGGCCCGCTACAACGCGGCGAGTGGTGGGTGCCCCCTAGGTCTTTCACCGGACGGCTGCCCACTGTCGTCCTGGTGCACGGGGGATTTTGGGGACCGTCCTACGACCGCTCGCTCGAAGACGCCATTGCCGCGGACCTCGCCGGCCGAGGGTTCCTGTGCTGGAACCTCGACTATTCCGCCGCGGACCAGCCCTGGCCAACGACGCTGACCGACGTCGCCCTCGGCTATGACCATCTGATGCGTGGGCGCTTCGGGGACCGGGTGGACCCGGCCCGGGTGGCTGTCGCGGGTCACTCCGCCGGTGGTCATCTCGCGCTGTGGCTGGCGGCACGAGCTCGCGCAAAGGGTTTCGTCCCCGCCGCAGGCGTCCCGCGTCCGGCGCTGGTCGTCGCCCAAGCGCCCGTTGCGGCCCTGGCGCAAGGCTTTTCTGCCGACCTCGGCAGCGGCGCAGTCGGCCGGTTCGTCGGTGGGTCGCCGGCGCGGTTCCCGGAGCGCTACGCGGTCGCCGACCCCCTCGCGCTACTCCCGACCGGGGTGCCCGCTGTGCTGGTCCACGGTGAGTCCGACAGCACCGTGCCCATCAGTCAGAGTGAGGCCTACGTCGCCGCAGCCGGCGGCTCGAGCCGGCTGGCCAGGTTCAACGGCGGCCACTTCGAGCACCTGGACCCCAGCTCGCGCGCGGGGGAACTGCTGCGCGAAGCACTCGCCTCCCT
>JBKJLP010000019.1:0-9366 GCA_046596735.1 Mycobacteriales bacterium
CCTCGAGCGTGATGTCGCGGCCGTACTCCACGTTGCCGAACAGCCGTACGGTCGGTCGGCTCATGACCTGGCGCAGCGCGGTGATGATGCCCTTGATCCGGGGGTGGTCCGGTGCGACGCCGTAGCGGATCAGGCCGTACGGAGCGGGCAGCTTCTCGAACAGGTCGACGCTTGCCGGGGTGCCGGACTTGTGCAAAACGTCGGCGACGTAGACGCCGGCCGGGCCTGCGCCGACGACGGCAACCCGCAGTGGCCGTTCCACGACGCCTCCCAGCGATGAACTCAGCGCGGCCGCAGCGTGCGGGCCAGCACCCTTCAGTATCGGGGAGGGCCGGACCGAACGTGGTGTGGCGTTCGCCACCCGCCTACGCTGGACCGGTGAGCGTCGACCAGCCTGCTGCAGCGGCAGCCGTCCATGCCTTGCTCATTGCACTCGGTCAGGACGTCACCTCTGAGTCGCTGCTGGACACGCCAGCGCGGGTCGCGGCCGCTTACGCCGAGTTGCTGTCGCCGCACGTCTTCGACCTGAAGACGTTTCCCAATGACGAGGGCTACGACGAGCTTGTCGTCGCGCGCGACATCCCGTTCTCCTCGCTGTGCGAGCACCACCTGCTGCCGTTCGTCGGAGTGGCCCACGTGGCCTACATGCCGGGCGACCGCATCCTCGGGCTGTCCAAGCTCGCCCGGGTGGTCGAGCTCTTCGCTAAGCGACTCCAGGTGCAGGAGCGGCTCACCAAGCAGGTCGCCAGCTGGCTGCAGGACCACCTCGAGCCGCGCGGCGTAGGCGTCGTGCTGGAGGCCGAGCACATGTGTATGAGCATCCGTGGCGTCCGGGCGACCGGGGCCAAGACGGTGACCTCAGCGCTGTACGGCGCGCTGCGCAACGACCCACGCACCCGGCAGGAGTTCCTCTCCCTCACCGCGCGCTGAGCCGATCAGGTGCCTGGCAGGGGCAACAGTTCAGAGGCGTGGGCGAGGGCGAGGAGGACGCGGGGGGGCGGTGTCCAGCCGAGGTCCATGTGACCTCGATAGAAGGCGGCCCTGCTCTCAATGACCTGCTCGGCGGCGAACAGGCTGCGGTCCAACAGCTCGGCGTCGCCGGCCGCTTCGCGCAATCGCTGTTGCAACCCGGAACTGCGGACCACAGCAGCCTGATAAGTGGTGAACAACGTCAGCAGCGGGTCGTCCCAATCGGGGTACATGTCGCCTCCTTTCGCCCCGTTCTGTGGCTCGGCGTCGGACATGCGCGGTCTGAAGTGGCAGATGGGTGACACTTCACTTTCCCCAAAATGACCCTTTTGGGCCATGTCCATCGTGCGATCGGTGACGGACGCTAGAGCCGTGGATCAGACGGCAGTTTCTCGGCTGCTGCCCGCTGCCGTCCGTGAGTCCGCGTTCCCGGTGCTCTCCGCCGACCTGGCCAGGGTCTCGCACGACGTCCTGCAGTTGCTGTCCACGCGACTTGGGATGGAAATCTGCCTTCTCTCCCTGCACGACCAGGGGCAATACGTCGTTCTGCAGGTGGTTGATCCGGTCATGGGGACGCAACTGGGTCCGCTCCGCGCCTGGCAGGACACGCTCTGCGCGGTGATGTGTGCCGGCGACGGTCCTGAGGTGGCGGGTGACGCCCTCGCGGTGCCGCACTACCGCGAGCTCATCGAGCGGCTCGACCTGCCGATAAGGAGTTACATCGGCACCGCGTTGCACGACGGCAATGGCGAGGTGATCGGCTCGCTGTGTGCGCTGAGCCTGCACCCGCGCGGCGAGGAGTTGTACGAACACGTCGATCTGATGAAGACGTTCGGACAAGTGGTCGGGCAACTGCTCGACCGCGAGTTGACGGCCCGTACGGCGCAGCTCGCCGAGAGTTCTGCGCTCGAGCAGTCCCGGACAGACACCCTCACTGGCGCACTTAACCGGCGCGGCTGGCAACTGGTCTTGCAGGACCTTGAACGGTGGTGCCGGGTCGAACGCCAGACCGCCGCGGTGTTCGTGATCGATCTCGACGACCTCAAGCAGACTAACGACTCCGAGGGGCACGACGCAGGCGACGCGTTGCTGCAACGGGCGGCGGCGGCGCTGAGCGACTGCGCGGTGCTCTGCGCCTTGCGACGCGACGCGGAGATGCCCATGAGCGCGGGGGTGCCCTCGTACGCCGTGGCGCGTACAGGGGGCGACGAATTTGCCGTGCTCTTGACGCGGTTCGATGCGCTGGACTGTCCCGAGGTGGCTGACGAGTTGCGCCGGGCGCTGGCCGATGCTGGCGTGGTGGCAAGCCTGGGCTACGCCTTACGCCACCCGGTCCGGGGGCTGGCGCTGGCCTGTCGTGATGCCGACCAACAGATGCTCGCGGAGAAGCGCCTTCGGCACAGTCGTCGCCAGGCGCTGCCTGCTCCCAGGGTCTCACCGGAGGCGCCCCCGGACTCCCTCGTTGCTCTGCTCGGCAGTGAGCCGAGGGCACAGTCCGTTGGCCGTCTGCTTCGCCGCGTCCGTGAGCTCTTCGGCCTGGAGTCGGCCTTCGTCAGCAAGTTCGACGACCGCGGGCAGACGTTCACGCACATCAACACCGATGTCCCGCTGCCGGTCTCGGTCGGAGACTGGCGGCCGATGGAAGTTTCACTGTGTCGTCTTGTGCTCGAGGGCGCCCTCCCTCGCGTCATCGCCGACGCCACCCTTCACCCGGCCTGTGCCGACATCGATGTCGTGTCGGCTGGTTTCGTGCGCGCCTACCTCACTGTGCCGATTCGCCTACCCGATGGTCGGCTGTACGGCACGCTCTGTTGCCTCTCGGCTCTGGCTCGGCCGGATATCACTGAGCACGCAGCGGCCGCCTTGGCCTTCGCGGCCGAGCAGGTTGGCGAGCTACTGGCCCGTGAGCAGGAAAACTCCCTCGAGCACCAGGCGATGGCGCAACGGCTCGACGCACTGCTCGAGGGACGCAAACTCAGAGTGGCTCTTCAACCGGTCGTCGACTTGCGATCGCACCGGACCGTCGGCGCCGAGGCCCTGGCCCGCTTCGACGACGGTCGCAGCCCGGACGTCTGGTTTTCCGAAGCAGCCATGATCGGCCAGTCGGAGCGGCTCGAGCTGGCGGCGTTTGATGTGGCGGTCGCCGGACCGATCCCGGCGGGCACCTTCCTCGCGGTCAATGTCTCCCCTGCCGTGCTGATGTCGGAGGCCTTTTGCAGCCGCCTCCAACTCCTCCTGAAACGGGAGGACCGGGTGCTGGAGAGCCTCGTCCTCGAGCTCACCGAGCACGAACAGGTCAAGGACTATGCCGCCCTGGCGGCCGCGATGGCGCCGTTCCGGGCGCACGGTCTGCGATTGGCGGTCGACGACACCGGCGCCGGGCACAGCAGCCTGAGCCACGTGCTGCAGCTCCGCCCCGACGTGATGAAACTCGACCGCGGGCTGGTGACCGCGATCGACCGCGACCCGATTCGCCGGGCGTTGGTCAAGAGCCTGCTTTCTTTCTGTAGCGACACCCAGGTCGAGCTGGTCGCCGAGGGGGTGGAGACCGCTCAAGAGGCCCGATCGCTGCTCGCAATAGGCGTCCAGTTTGCGCAGGGCTTCTATCTCGGCCGCCCCTTGCTGTCGCTCCCGAGCATCGCCTGATCCACAGTTAACACGCGCCCGCGGGGTGCGTCAGGCGATGCGGCCCACGGCGAACGTGCTCGTGTATATGCGGCGAAGGCTGACGTTTTTGCCGGCGCGCGGGGCGTCCCACATGTAGCCGTTGCCGGCGTAAATGCCGACGTGGCCGTTGTTGTCCATAAACACCAGGTCACCGACGCGCACTTGCGACCGGGAGATCGGCGTAGCGAGGTCGCGCTGCGCGCGAGCGTTGTGCGGCAGGCTCTTGCCGAGCTTGGCGAACACGTAACGCGTGAAACCGCTGCAGTCGAAGGACGACGGACCGGTCGCGCCGTAGCGGTAGGGGGCGCCATCGTGGTTGGCAGCCTCGTCCACGACGCGACGGCCGAACGCCTCGACGTCGATCACGTCGGTCTCGCTGGTCGCGGTGCTGCGGTAGGCAGAGCCGCGATAGTAGGCGCGGATGTGCTGGTCGCGGTTGACCGCGATCGACGTGTGCCCGAGTCCGTTGGAGTCGGTGCCGGCTTTGGCGATGGTGCGCCAGCCGCGACCCTCGGGGATCTGGACCTCGACGATGGCATTCGTGACGTAGCGGCCGTCACTGAGCAGTCGGACGCTGACCGGGGCCTGGCCCGGCGGGATCGGCTTGGCCGGAGCAGCGACGCGCACGGCGGCAGTGCTCTGCTCGGTGGCTTGGGCCGGGGTGGCTGCGGCCAGCGGAATGAGGAACCCGCCGATCGCGGTGGCGGCGGCGACGCGACCGGGAACGGGGGACGGCTTCGCGTGGCGCGGCTGATGAGTGGGCAGCGCGTGGCGCGCCCGTTTGGGGGTGGACATGGTGTGCAGACCTCTCGGCGCCTGCGGGGTGAGCTGTCGGGCTCGGGCAGAGAGTGCCCGGCGGGTCCAGGTACGGACTCGCTTTGCCCCAAGGCCCCGTGATGGCGGCCGTGAAGAAGTGGTTCCCCCGATCCCGCCCTGGGATGTGGAGCGCTTGTCAGGGACCAGGGGCGGGACTCGGCGTGCTGGTCAGCGCTGTTCGATATCCAGGGTGCCTCAGGAACGACAGAAGAGCAGTCTGTGACACGGTGGGAAACGTCACACAAACGTTATGACGACCGTCGGCAGGCAGCGCCCGGTCGCACCTGAGAGGGTGTGCCCACGCGACGGGACAGGGAGCTGCTGCATGGCCAAGGCCAAGGATGCGATCACGACAGAGCTGGCTCAGGTGCTGGAAGGCCCGCACGCCGATGTCTGGAAGCGGCTGCGCAGGCGCCTGTCCGAGCCCGAATTCGCCCTCGACCTCGGGCTGGCGCCGCACGAGCAGCGAGAGCGCGTCACAGCCCTCATGGGACGCCTCGCGGGGGACCCTCTGGTCTGCATCGGTTTCCCGGCCCGCTTTGGCGGCTCCGATGACACCGCCGCGTTCGTCACGGGCTTCCAGGGCCTGGCCTTCGGTGATCTGTCGCTGCTGATCAAGGTCGGCGTGCAGTACGGCTTGTTCGGCGGTGCGCTGATGCAACTCGGGACCGAGCGCCATCACGAGGAGTTCCTGCGGCCGGCGCTCGACTTCAGCCTCCCCGGTTGCTTCGCGATGAGCGAGGTCGGTCACGGCAGCGACGTCGCGGGTGTCCGGACCACGGCGGTGCATGACCCGAAGACCGACGAGATCGTGATCCACACCCCCGACCCGGCGGCGGCCAAGAACTGGATCGGCAACGCGGCGCACGACGGCAAAGCGGCAGTCGTCTTCTGCCAACTCACCACGCAGGGTGAGGAGCGCGGTGTGCACGCCGTCGTGGTCCCGCTGCGGGACGACAAGGGAGCGACGCTCCCCGGAGTGACGGCCGTCGGTGACGGACTGAAGATGGGCCTGAACGGCGTCGACAACGGCCTGCTGATGTTCGACAACGTGCGCGTTCCCCGCAGCAACCTGCTTGACCGCTTCGCCCAGGTCGCCTCCGATGGCACGTACGAGAGCGATATGGAGTCACCGTCCCGGCGCTTCTTCACGATGCTCGGCACGCTCGTCCAGGGGCGCGTCAGCATCGCCGGCGCGGGTGTCGCCGTCAGCAAGGTCGCCCTGACGATTGCCGTGCAGCATGCCCTCGTCCGGCGGCAGTTTTCCGCGCCCGGTCAGGACGAGGAGGTGCTGCTGATGGACTACACCGCTCATCAGCGGCGCCTTCTGCCGCTGGTCGCCACGACGTACGTCATGCACGCCGCGCAAGCCCGGCTGGTGGCAGACCTGGCCCGCATCATGGGTAACGCGCTGGAGGATGACGAGCGCCGCGAGTTGGAAACCCGTGCTGCCGGACTGAAGGCTGTGGCCACCTGGCACGCGACCGAGTCGGTGCAGCAGTCGCGCGAGGCGTGCGGTGGTGCTGGCTACCTCGCCGCCTACCGGTTTGCCTCGCTCAAGGCCGACAGCGACATCTTCACCACCTTCGAGGGCGACAACACCGTCCTGCTGCAGTTGGTTGCCAAGAACCTGCTCGTGGGTTTCCGCGGTGAACTCGAGTCAATGGACATGCTCGACACCGTCCGCATGGTGGTGGAGCAGGCCGGTGAGCAGGTGATGGAACGCACTGGCGTCCGTGCCGTTCTGCAGCGGCTTGCCGGCGTCTTGCCGGGCCGCGACGACAGTGAGGACCTGCGCGACCACGACGTCCAGCTCAACCTGCTCGCCTGGCGCGAGGAGCACCTGCTGATGTCGGTCCTGGCCCGCATGCGCAAGCGCGCGGGTGAGGGACTGGATGGCTTCGCCATCTTCGACGCCGTGCAGGACCACGCGCTGGTGGCCGGCCGTGCCTACGTCGACCGGATCGCGCACGAGTGCGGCGGTGATCTGATCGAGGCGGCCGAGGGCGAGTGCAAGGAGTTGCTCAAGACCGTCGTCTCCCTGCACGGGCTGCGGCTGTTGGAACGCGAGCGCGGCTGGTACATCGAGCACGGCCGCCTAGCGGCGACGCGGACCAAGGGCCTACCGGCGCTGGTCACCCAGCTGTCCCACGAGCTTCGTCCCCATGCGGAGCGGCTCGTGGACGCGTTCGGGATCCCCGCGGCGATGCTGGTCGACCCGGCCGTGATCGCCCGTCACGTGACGGGTACGGGTCCGCTCAACGCCTCCTCGGTCCCTGACATCCCGGTGGAGCCGGTCTCCTCCTGAGCGGGCTCGGAGATGAACCCGCCGGACTGCCGGCTCCATAGGTCGGCGTACAACCCGCCGACGGCCAGTAGCTCGGTGTGGCTCCCGGTCTGAGACACGCGACCGCGGTCGAGGACGACCAGCCGGTCCATGCGGGCCACGGTGCTCAGCCGGTGGGCGACCACGACGGCCGTCCGATCGGTCATGAGTGACCAGAGCGCTTCCTGGATCAGTGCCTCGCTCTCGGAATCCAGCGCGCTGGTGGCCTCGTCGAGCAGCAGGATCGGCGCATCCCGCAGCACAGCGCGGGCGATGGCCACCCGTTGGCGCTGACCGCCGGAGAGCTTGACCCCGCGCTCCCCGACCAGGGTGTCCATGCCGTCGGGCAGATCCTGGACGAAGTCCAAGACGTGAGCGGCGCGGGCAGCTGCCAGCACGTCGGCGTCGGTGGCGCTGGGACGGCCGAAGGCGATGTTGTCGCGCAGTGAGCGGTGGAACATCGCCGGGTCCTGCGGGACGTACGAAATGAGGCTGCGCAGATCGCGCTGGCGCAGCCGAGTCACGTCCTGGCCGCCGACGAGCACCCGGCCACCCTGGACGTCGTTGACGCGCAGCAGCAGTTTGGTCAGCGTCGTCTTTCCGCCACCGGACCTGCCCACGAGCCCTACCCGCTCCCCGCTGCCGACCTCGAGGTCCAGGCCGTCGAACAGCGGTGCCCCGCCTTCGTGCGCAAAGGTCACGCGGTCGAAGCGGACGCCGGAGTGCTGCGGCGCGAGCGCGTCCGGGTCGACCGGATCGACAATCGCGGGTGGGTCCAGGAGCAGCTCGGTGAACTGCGCGGCGTCGGTCAGCGAGCTCTCGAAGCGTCGGTAGGTCTGGTTGAACTCGAACAGGATCCGGGTCGCCTGGCCGTAGAAGGTGAACGTGACGATCACCGTCTCGACGTCACCAGCGGCCCCGATGCCGATGGCCACCAACAGCCCCAGGCTGAGGGTGAGGATGGAAAGCGGGGCGACGATGGTGTCGATCCGCAGGTTGGCGTAGTCCCAGGAGCGGATCGCCAGCCGGCGCTGCTCAGCCACCCGCTCGCGGTGGCCGTCGGCCTCGATCCGCTCGGCGCCGAAAGCGCGCACGGCATCCATGTTGCCGATGGTGTCGGCGACGCTGCCGGAGACCTTCGCCCAGGCCGCCTCGCGCTGGTCGACCAAGGTCTGTCGGCGGCCGATCAGCGGCGCGATCACGGCGGCGGTCACCACGATGAGCCCGAGCAGCACCGCGACCAGCAGCGGGCTGTAGGTCCACAGCACAACCGAGGCGAACAGCAGTGGGATGACGTTGGCTACGACAGAGAACGACAGCGTGTCGACGAACTCTTCGAAGCGGGCCGCGTAGCTCACGAGTCGCTTGGTCAGCGAGCCCGCGAAGTTGTCGTGGAAGAACGCCGCGTCCTTGGCAAGCAAGGCGTCCATGCCGCTGACGTAAAGGTCCTCGATGCCGCGGCCATCGGTCCGGTTGAGGCAGTGGATCCCGAGGCGCCAGCACATCTCGCCGACGACAAGCGCGCCGACGAAGACGACCAGGTAGGGCGACAGGGCGGCGAAGCTCCGGTCCCCGCCGTCGGCCAGCCGACCTGCCAGGCGAGCCACCACCAGCGGCGGTACGTAGAACAACGCCGTGTTGCCCAGTGCGGGCAGAAGCAAGGCCGGCAGAGCAACCCAGCGGTGCCGGAATAACACGGCCGCGTAGTCGCGCACGGCCCGACGCAGGGCAGCGCGGCGCCGTGCGGTACCGCGGCCTAGGGCGGCGGCGTCGGGCGCGGACATGACAGCAACTCCTGATCGTGGACGGCCCGCCAGTGTGACGTTCGTCAGTCAATACGGCTAACAGGTTTCTTTGGCACCACCCAAGGTCATGATCAACGGGGTTGCCCCAAGCGGGTCGACAAGGATCGAACACACCAGGAGCGGGACATGATCGGATTCATCATCGCCGGGTTGGTCATCGGTGCACTCGCCCGTCTCATCAAGCCGGGCAAGCAGAGCCTCAGCGTTCTGGCGACGCTTGGCCTGGGGCTGGTGGGCTCGATCATCGGAGGGCTCATTGCTCAGCTCTTCGGAACTGGCGGGATCTTTGAGCTCAACGTCATCGGATTCGTCCTCGCCGTGGTCGCAGCGGTGCTGCTCATCGGCACGGCCGAGGCGATGTCGAGCAAGTCCTCCAAGGCCTGACCTCAGCTGGCGGGCACCCACACGCAGAACGGGTGACCGTCCGGGTCGGCGTAGATCCTGATCGGTTCGTCTGGATCGGCAGCGTCGTCTCGGAGCAGCGTGCCACCCAACTTCCCCACGAGCGCGTGGACGACATCGAGTTCTTGGCGGTCGTCGACGGTCAGATCGAGGTGGAGTTGTTGCGGCACGCTGCCGTCCGGCCAGGTGCTCCGTCGCAACGTGGCGACAGGCTGAATGGCCAGGCACGGGCGCCCGTCCGGAGTGCGCAGGTTGAGCCACTCTCGGGCGACGGGATCGTCCTGACCTGCGAGGGGCGGTTCGTGACCGGCCTGGTAACGCAGCCCCATGAACTGCCGCCAGAACTCTGCGGAGCGCCGGGCGTCCGTGCTGTCGATCACG
>JBKJLP010000088.1:0-3522 GCA_046596735.1 Mycobacteriales bacterium
TGTGGCGATGAGGGTAGTTTCGGAGAATGCGCGGCCAAGACGTACAGATCCTGACTGCCTTCTGGCCGAATCCACTAGCCACAAGGGGAGCCGGCGTCCTTGGCTGTCACGGTGGTCGGAATCTCGCTGGCAGGACTCGCCCCGGTGGTCTTCTGCTCAACAACGTCCTTCGCACCATAACCAGAGGCAAGCAATGCGACGTCGGCAACGGAGACTGAAAGAGCCTTGACCGGGAACTACCAGCAGGAATCCTGAAGAGGCCCCCAGGGCGTCCCCCCGACCAAGCCAGCACGTTGTTGCCGGGGCGCTGACCGGGGAGTCTGGGGGTGCAACCGGTGGTGATGCGACACCCCGACAGGGACCAGGGGCAGGCACGACCCCTATCGTCCTGCCTCACCTCGGTCGCCCCGCCAACTCGGCCCTTCAGCCGCCGGTTTGACCCGGGCACGCATCGGATGTCGGTCCATCGGGTAGCGCCAACCAAAGTCGCGGGCGAATCGGCGCTTGGCGACAGCGATCAGGTGTTTCGTCTCGCGGTGCATGGCGCCCGCCAATGGCCGGTGCTCGGCTGGCCTTGTTGGCCTAGCGTGTGGCCGGAGCGTCGTCGCGGTGCGCACCGGACAGCGCGGCGACGGCAGCGAGGCCGGTGGCAAGATCAGCGGCCAGGTCGTCGGCGATGGCAGCTGCCTGCGGTGCGCACAAGATCGTCACGACGAGGCGCCCGCCGCACGACAGGGCCGAGGCGAGAACCGTCACGTTGCCGACGAGCGTCGGCAGCGGCACGGCGCGCCGCACGGTGATCCCCAGCACGCGGAATGGCTCGACGGGTCCGCGCATGTTGGTCAGCAGTGAGGTGATCGAGCGCTGCCGCTCAACGAGCCAGCGATACATCCCCGACGCCGCGACGCCGCGGAACAGCTGAGCGGTCAGCCACCAGGTCGAGCCGGTGATCAGTCGCTTGCGTCGCCGCGTGTACGTCGCGAGCGAGCTGAGATCAGCAGCAACCGAGGGTCCCGGCGTCGGGACGAGGAACCGGACTGCGCCCACCCGGTTCTCGACGGCAGTAGAGGGCACCGTGACCGTGCACGAAATCACCACCGATGCCCCGTCGCGCCCGTCCGCCGCCAGCCGCGCGTGCAGCGCGGCGCCCCAGGCCCACAGCAGCGCGTCATTGATGGTCGCGCTGCACTGGTGCGCTCCCATAAGCAGCCCGGCAAGGTCGACGTCAACGACGCGCGCCGTGTACCCCGCGGTCACGGGCTGGTTGAGGGCCGAGGACGGCACCTGGCGGTACGACGACGCGGCGAGCTCGCGGACGCCGACCAGTTGACGCGGCAGCAGTGCGACGCCGTCGACGACCGAGCTCCCGCGCGAGGTCCACGCCTCGCGGGCGAGCTCGCCCCAGCCAGGCACGGGCGTCGGGTCGGGAAGCGGTCGGGTGGCGCCGTCCTGCACCAGGGCGAGCAGGGCGCGCAGGACGCTCGGGCCGTCGGCCATCGCGTGGTGGCTCGACCACACGAGAGCGGAGTGCCGTTCCTCGGCCAGGTCGACGACGGTGAGCGTCCACCACGGGCGGGCCGGGTCAAGCGGCTCGGAGAGGATCACGGCGGCTACCTCGAGCAGATCGGCGGCGCGTGCCGACCGGGCGCGGACGTGGTATTCGAGGTCGGGCGTGACGTCCTCCCATACCGGTCGGCCTGCGCCGAAGGGCACCCGTCGCATGCGCTGGGCCAAGCGGGGCGACAGGCCCAGCCGGGCGCGGATCGTGGCGCGGACGTCGACGAGGTCGGGCGAGGGGCCGTCGAGCTCGAGTAGCACACCGATCGTGCGGGGATTGGGCCCGACGTCGGCGGCGAGCTCAGCAAGGTCGAAAACGCTCATCCGTTCGGGCATGCGGCCATTGTCCCCGCCTGTATGCAGCTCTCGGGCCGGCACGCGCCGATTGCAGCGACAACGATCGCTGTGGCGGTCAGCCGGGCGAGACCCCTCGGGCGACGAAGCCTGTGGCGGCCATGAATCCGAATCGCCGCGCGATTGCAGCGCGATCGTCGGCCGGCTCTTACTGGGGCCGAAGCCTCGACAGTCACAGTGAGTGGGGCTCGATCCGAATGCACCATCAACCAGGCGTCCTTCCATGTTGAACGTTCGGCTCCGACCTTCCTGAGCGACCGATGCGTTCAGCTGCTGACCGCGCTCCGTCCGGGCGTCTCGGACCGGACAAGCCACCAGGCTGTCTCCTGCGTTCCGAAGCCATCGGTGGCCCGTCGCGGAAGGCGCTGAGCGACAGGGCTTTAGGCCAGAATCTTGCACCCGACAAGGAGGGCCAGCGTACCGAGCCCGCGACTCGAGGAACTACCACCGCTCACCCCGGGGTATTCCCCCCGACCCGGTGCAAGCCGGTCACTTCTTCTGGTCTACTGCTGTCGTGAGATGTGCGGTATCTATGAAGCGGACCGGCATCGGGGTCCTGGCTCTCGTCGGGCTCGCCCGCTACCGCTGGTGGCACCTGCGTTGGGGAGCGACCCAGGCCGAGGTGGAGGCGCCGATGCCCGGGGACGACTTCCTGGGTCGGGCCGCATTCACGGCCACGCGTGCAATCACGATCGCCGCACGACCTGAGGCTGTGTGGCCGTGGCTCGTCCAGGTCGGCTTCGGGAGGGCGGGCTTCTACTCTTACGACCTGATGGACAACCTCGGCAGGCCAAGTGTCACCACGCTCTTGCCGGATTACGGCACACCGAACATCGGTGACCTTGCAGCACCGATGGCCAGCCCGCCGGACGAGCGCAACTCGTTCAGGGTCGCCGAAATGGTCCCACCTCACGTCTTGGTGTGGGCGAAGCCCGACTCGACCTGGGTGTGGTTGCTGTCGGCCGATGCCGACGGGGGCACTCGGCTGGTTACCCGGCTCAAGGCGTCCTACGCGCCGACCCCATTCTTGCCCGTGACTGTGTTCCTGATGGAGGTCGGCGACTTTCCGATGATGCGCCGTATGCTGCTCGGCGTGCGCGATCGCGCCGAGGCGCGGTCGGAGCACACGCCCCTGGCTGACTGAATAACCGCTAACTGCGCGGACCCCCGGATCTCGAGATCGCTGGGACCTACGACTCGATCAGTCGCCAGGATCAGCGCCGGTTCGTCGTAAGCCCGACCGTCATGCGCTGGGCAGGTCGACTGGGTCAATGACGACTGACCGGCAGGTGGTTCGCCGGCCCTCCAGCTGCGACTGCCCCAATCCGAGCAGCAGACCCAGCAGCCGACGCGTGTGACCGAAACGCGTGAAAGCTTCCGCCGGTGACGCGCGCCTCGCTGATTGCATACGACTCCGCCGCTGCGTGTGTCGGGTCTCGCCAGTACCTTGAGGCCATGACAGAACCGTCGCAGTACGAGCTTGAGGCGTGGAAAGACATCCAGGCGTTCAAAGGACGCCAGGTCTCCCTCCGTATGGGTGAGGTCGGCCAGAGGGTCTTCAACACCACCACCGCCGTTGGCAGTCGGGCAACGAAGTACCTCGAGAGTCAC
>JBKJLP010000200.1:0-2808 GCA_046596735.1 Mycobacteriales bacterium
TCGCGCAGCACGGCCTACAGCGACTCCATCTCCGACCTGCCCTTCCTCGAGGCGGTCGGCAATCCCGTCGCCATCAACGCCGACAAGGAGTTGGCCGCGCACGCCCTAGCCCACGGCTGGTCGAGCATCGCGGTTGCCAGGCCGTCGTTGCTGCGTCGCACAACGCTGGCGACCGCATGAGCACCCTGCTCCAGGCAGCGGCCCGCTTCACCACGCCGTTCCTGCCCGACGACTACCTGTCGCTGGTCAACCCGCTGTGGTCGACCCGCGAGTTGCGCGGCCGCATCGAGGCCGTCATCGCCGAGACCTCCGACGCCGCGACGATCGTCGTACGCCCCGGTCGTGCTTGGTCCGGGCATCTGGCCGGTCAGTACGTCCGGGTGGGTGTTGACCTCGATGGCGTACGGCACTGGCGCACCTACTCCCTGACGTCACCCGCGCAGCGCACCGACGGCCGCTTCACGATCACCGTCAAGGCGATCCCGGATGGACTTGTCAGCAACCATCTGGTTCGTTCGTCCAAGGCCGGTGACGTCCTCCACCTCGAGGCGGCGCAGGGCGACTTCGTCCAGCCGGCCACACTCCCGGCCAAGGTCCTGTTCCTCACCGCCGGCAGCGGCGTTACCCCCGTGATGGGGATGCTGCGCACCCACCGGCTCACCGACGTCGTGCACGTCCACGGCGCCCCGACGCACAACGCGGTCGTCTTCGGCGCCGAGCTGCGCGGCCGCCGCAATCCTGCGTACGTCCTGCACGAGCGGCACGACGACGACCACGGGATGTTCACCCTCGACCAGCTCGAGGACGTCTGCCCGGACTGGCGCGAGCGCGAGGTCTGGGTCTGCGGTCCGGGTCCGCTGATGGACGCGGCCGAGGTCCACTGGGCCGACGCCGGTCTCGCCGACCGCTTACACGTTGAGCGTTTCCGCCCGCGTTTGCTCGCCGAGCCGGGCCAGGGCGGCGCCGTGACGTTCGCCCGCTCCACCACCACCGTCGACGCCGATGGCAGCACAGCTCTGCTCGACGCCGGCGAAGCCGCCGGTGTGCTCATGCCGAGCGGTTGCCGGATGGGCATCTGCCACGGCTGCGTCATCCCGCTGCTGACCGGCCGCGTACGCGATCTGCGCACCGGCGAGGTCCACGGCGAAGAGGGCGACCTGATCCAGACCTGCATCTCGGCTGCGGCCGGGCCCGTCGAGCTCGACCTCTAGGAGGAGGACCCATGAGCAAAACCACGCACCTCAACGACGCCCAGGTGGCCGAGATCGGCCGCGAGCTCGACGCGATTCGCGACGAGGTCCTCGCCGAGCGCGGCTCCTCTGACGCGGCCTACATCCGCAAGGTCATCAAGGCCCAGCGGCTGCTGGAGACCGGCGGCCGCGCAGCGTTGTTTGCCTCGCTCTTCCCGCCGGCCTGGCTGGCCGGAACCACGATGCTGAGCCTGTCCAAAATCCTGGAAAACATGGAGATTGGGCACAACGTCATGCACGGTCAGTGGGACTGGATGCGTGACCCGGAGATTCACTCCACGACATGGGAGTGGGACAACGCCACCCCCGCGGCGGATTGGAAGAACAGCCACAACAACCTGCACCACACGTGGACCAACGTCATCGGCAAGGACCGCGACGTCGGTTACGGCGTCATCCGCATGTCGGACGACGAACCGTGGAAGGTCCACCACCTCGCCCAGCTCCCGATGACCTTCCTGCTGTCGGCCTTCTTCCAGTACGGCATCGCGATCTACGACGCGGAGATCGAACTGGTCTGGCGCAAGGAGAAGCCGGTCAGCTCGGCCGTCAACCACCTGCGCGGTGTCTGGAAGAAGGTCCGCCCGCAGGTGGCGCGTGACTACCTGCTCTGGCCGCTGCTCACCGGACCCAACGCGGTCACCACCATGACGGCGAACGCGACGGCCAACTTCGTCCGCAACGTCTGGACGCACACGGTGATCTTCTGCGGGCACTTCCCGGACGACGTCTCCCAGTTCACCGAGGAGCAGATCGAGGGCGAGAGCCGCGGCGACTGGTACCTGCGACAGCTGCTCGGCTCGGCCAACCTCGAAGGCAGCGACACGTTCCATCTCATGACCGGCAACTTGAGCTTCCAGATCGAGCACCACCTGTTCCCCGACCTCCCCAGCAACCGGTACAAGGAGATCGCTCCCCGGGTCCGGGCCCTGTGCGAAAAGTACGACTTGCCCTACACGACCGGGCCGCTCGGCAAGCAGTACGCCAACGTCCTGCGCCGCATCGCGCGGCTGTCCCTGCCCTCTTCCGTGGTTGCCGAGATCGAGGACGCGAACAAGATCGCCGCCTAGGGTCAGGGCATGGCGGTCGAGGGAGCGCAGGACAAAAGCGCAGACCTGACCGCCACCCTTGAGTCGTACGACGTGATCAGTGCGGCGCAGGACGCTGACCTTCAATCGATCGTCCGGCTCGCCGCACAGATCTGCGACGTGCCCTCAGCGAGCGTCAACCTGCTTGACGACCATGAGCAGCACTCGGTGGCTACCGAGAACTTCCCCCGCGGCACGGTCCCGATCGAGGAATCGATGTGCGGTTTGACCGTCCGTCTTGATGCGCCAGTGCATGTGCGGGACGCCCTGCAGGACCCGCGCTTTGTCGACAACGTCTGGGTCAACGGAACGCGCGGCCACGTCCGGTTCTATGCGGGAAGCCAGCTGCGGACCGCGCGCGGTCTGACGGTGGGCACGCTGTGCGTGTTTGACACGGTGGAGCGCGAGCTCGAGCCCGGCCAGCGAGCTGCCCTCGACGACCTGGCCGCGCAAGTCGTGCAGATCCTCGA
>JBKJLP010000365.1:0-4162 GCA_046596735.1 Mycobacteriales bacterium
TGCTCTGTCAGTCGGCGACTACCACCTGTCGCAGTTCGTCGGCTGGGCGCTGGTCGGCCGTCCGATCGACGACGACGAGATGGTCGCGCTCCTCGAGCCCTGGCGCCCGCATCGCTATCGCGTGGTCCGGTTGCTCGAGCTCAGTGGAGCCAGCAAGCCGCGCTTCGGACCACGCATGACCGTTCAGGACCACCGCCGGCACTAAATGTCGGGCATGCTGTCCGGTATGTCCGTACGCGACTTCGATGCCCCCGGCCTGGTGGCCGCCCTGCGTGGCTACCTCGCGGCTCTCGACCGGCTTCAGCAGGTCTCCGACACCGCCAGTGCGCGGGACCTCGTCGACGAGGCGGAAGCCAAGTCCATCGCGGCGATGCGGCTCAAGCGCGAACTCATCGATCAGGGCTGGACGGCTCCCGCGCCGGTGCGCACCGAGCACTAACGGCGCAGGACGAAGTCGTCCGGGTCGCGCGGTGGTCTTTGGGCGGGCGGCTCGGCGGCCCACCCGACGGCCACGGCGCCCATCGGCTCCCAGTCCGGTGCGAGCTCGAGCACCGACCGCACCACGTCCGGGCAGAACATCGTGCTGCTGACCCAGGCGCTGCCGAGGCCCTCGGTGGCTAGGTGCACAAGGAAATTCTCGACCGCCGCACCCATTGCCACGACGAACATCCGCTCCTCGGCGGCCGCTCGGCGGGCATCGGGATAGGAGTGGGATCCGTCGCGGACCAGGCAAGGCACGACGAGGTAGGGGGCCGCCCGCAGGACGTCGCCGCGCCGCAGCCGGCGGGCGATCGCGTCCTCGTCGAACCCGTCGCGGCGCAGGTCTTCGGCCCACGCGGCAGCCATCGCGTCGAGCAGTGCGCCAGCCCGTTCGCGGACGAGCACGAACCGCCACGGGGTCGTGTGGTGCGGCGCAGGCGCGGTGACGGCGGCGGCCACAGCGCGCAGCACCGCGGCCTCGTCGACCGGTGCGTCGGTGAAGGCCCGCACAGTGCGCCGCAGGGCCACCGCGGACTGCTGCGCCTCCACCGTCCCGAGCCGAAACCAGTCCTGCGCTGCCGGGCGGACCAGCGCCTCCGCACCCCGCCCGTCGTTGGCGTAGGCAAGACCCCGGACGATCGCCACCGGGACGCCGGCGGCCTTGCCCTTGACCAACTCGGCTGCCGCAGCGACCTCGTCGGCCACCGCGATCTCGGTCACCTCCAGGACCGCGCCGTACGTGTCGGTGCTGCCGCGGGCGTCTCGGACCGGCGCGAGACCGGCGACCCCGATGGCGCAGTCGGTCTGCCCGACGCGCCACGGGCGGCCGAGGGTGTCGCTGATAACGACGGCCACGGTGCGGCCGGTCCGGGCGAGCAGGTTGGCCCGCAGTCGTCGCGCGGACGCGTCGGAATCCAGCGGCAGCAGGGCGAGCTCGTCGGAGCGCACATTGCTGGCGTCGACTCCGGCCGCGGCCAGGACCAGCCCGTTGCGGGTCTCGGCGATGGTCGTCGTACCTCGTCGCGCCACCACACGTACGGTTTCGGCCGCCACGGCCTGCAGGCGGGTGGCCTCGCGGTCGTCGCCGGCCGGGACCAGCCGACCCTCGGCCTTGCTGACCACTTTGCTCGTCACGACAACGACATCGCCGTCCCGCAGTTCGGTTGCGTCAGCGATCAGCGCGGCGAGGTCATCGCCCGGCCGGATCTCGCCGATGCCGTAGACGGGCAGTACCTGGAAGCCCTCAGACACCCGCCAACTCCAGCGCCGCCCGTGCCATCTCGGCCGTCGCGGCCAGGTCGGTCATGAGCAGGGGTACGGCCTGCACCGTCACGCCCGGCACGGTGGCCTCCTTGTCAGCGCAATCCACCAGCCAGCCGTCAAGCAGGTCGGGGCCGTAGTGGCGACCCACGGCCTCGGCGCTGGTCTCGACGCCGATCGCGTTCAGGCAGGCATCGGCCATCCCGCGCACGGGCGCACCGCCGATGATCGGGCTGAGGCCCACCACGGGTTTGGCGCAGACGGCCTCCCGGATCCCCTCGACCTGCAGGATCGTCCCGATGCTGACCACCGGGTTGGACGGCGGCAGGACGACGAGGTCTGCCGCAGCGATCGCGTCGAGGACCCCGGGCGCTGGTTGCGGAGGGCCGTCGCTGACCAGCACGATGCCCTCCGCGGGTAGGGCCGCCCGATGGCGGATCCACCACTCCTGGAAGTGCATCGCCTTGCGATGCCCCGGTCGGGTCTCATCGTCGACGAGCACATGCGTTTCGGCTTGCTGGTCGGTCATGGGTAGCAGGGTCATGCCGGTGTCCCAGCGACGGCACAGTTCGGCCGTGACCTGCGACAGCGGCAGCCCGGCGAGCATCAGGTGCTTGCGATAGAGGTGCGTCGCGAGGTCGCGGTCACCGAGACCGAACCAGGCGGCCGGGGCGTCGTAGGCCGCCAACTCAGCCTTGGCGTGGAACGTTTCGTCCTGCCGCCCCCACCCGCGTACGGGGTCGATGCCGCCGGCGAGGGTGTACATCACGGTGTCGAGATCGGGGCAGATCCGTAGGCCGTACAGGCTGATGTCGTCGCCCGTATTGACGACGACCGTGATGTCCGCGTCGGGGACAGCCACCCGCAGGCCTTGCAGAAACCGGGCACCGCCGACGCCTCCGGCGAGCGCGACGATCCTCACGTGTGGCATCCCATGCGCGCCATTCTCGCAGCGCGACCCGTCGGTACGGCAGGCTGCTCGACATGGACGAGTCGACACTGGATGCCTTTGCCGAGTGGGAGCGCGCCAGCTGGGAGGAGCGAGCCGACGCCTACGCCGCCGATGTCGGTGTGCTGACCCGAGGTGCCATCTGGGCCTTGCTCGACGCAGCCCGCGTCACCGAGGGCACTCGGCTGCTCGACGTCGCGACCGGACCTGGCTTCGTGGCGCAGGCCGCCGTCGGTCGCGGCGCGGTGGTGACCGCCGTCGACCAGTCGGCGGCGATGGTCGGGCTGGCCCGCACGGCTCTGCCCGAGATCACGATCCACCAGACGTCGGTGGAGCAGCTAGGGCTGGCCGACGACGCGTACGACGCGGTGGTCGCCGGCTTCCTGCTCAATCACCTGGCCCGCCCCGAACGCGCGCTCGCCGAGCTGACCCGGGTGCTCGCCCCTGGCGGCCGGCTCGCGATGAGTGTGTGGGCCGAGCCGGTGGCCAATCCGGCCATGGGCTTGATCGGCGAGGTGGTCACCGAGCTCGGGATCACCGGCGCGGTCCCGCCCGGCCCCGACTCGACGTATTTCTCGAACGAGGGTCGCTTCACCGACCTCTTGACCGGCGCGGGCCTGCAGGACGTAATTGTCGTACGCACCAGCTGGACCGTGGAGGTCGACGCCGGTGCCTGGTTCGACACGGTGGCGCGGGCCATGCCGCGCAGCGGAGCGGTGCTGACTCTGGCCGAGCCGGAGCAGCGTGGACAGGCCCGTGAGGAGTACGTCCGACGCGCCGAGGCCGCTTTCGGGACCGACGACGGGCTGGTCCGCCTGCCCGCCACGGCCGTCATCGGCGCCGGCAGCCAAGCGGCTCGAACGTAGGGGCCGACGAACGTAGGGTCATCTGCGTGGAGCAGCCGACCGCCAATGCCCTGCGCAGGGCGCTCGCCCGTGCGCGGGATGGCAAGGCGCTCGACGTGGACGAGGCGACGGTTCTGCTGGCTGCGCGCGGAGCTGACCTCACTGCGTTGTGTGCGGTCGCGGCGCGACTGCGTGACCAGGGGCTCGCCGATGTCGGGCGGCCCGGGGTCGTGACCTACAGCCGCAAGGTCTTCATCCCGCTGACCCGACTGTGCCGGGATCGCTGCCACTACTGCACTTTTGCCACCGTGCCCCATCGCCTGCCCGCGCCCTACCTGTCGATGGACGAGGTCCTGGACCTCGCCCGCCGGGGGGCGGCGCTGGGCTGCAAGGAGGCGTTGTTCACCCTGGGCGACCAGCCCGAGGACCGGTGGCCGTCGGCTCGGGAGTGGCTCGACGCGGCGGGCTACGACGACACGCTGGCCTACGTGAGGGCCTGTGCGATCGCGGTGCTGGAGGAGACCGGCCTGCTGCCGCACCTCAACCCTGGCGTGCTGAGTTGGTCCCAGCTGCAGCGGCTCAAGCCGGTGGCCCCGTCGATGGGGATGATGCTGGAGACGACGGCGCT
>JBKJLP010000376.1:0-2554 GCA_046596735.1 Mycobacteriales bacterium
CGTCGGCGCTGGCGAGGTGCTGAAGAGGCGGGCAGCCAAGCTCGGCCGCGACGTCGAGGGGCTGCGCCGCGACGGTCTGGCCGGCTCGCCGCAGGAGGTCGTCGACAAGCTAGGGCAGTTCGCGGAGGTCGGAGCGACCCGGGTCTACCTGCAGGTCATGGACCTACAGGACCTCGACCACCTCGAGCTGATCGCCGCCGAGGTCCTGCCCCAGCTCTAAGCCCTGCGCATGAACGGAATCCGCACGGGTGCCGGCGGCCGCCGTGGCACCCATGCGGATTCCGTTCATGGACAGCTCGGGCAGCAACGGCTCGATCACGGGCAGCACCTCGGTCACCGCGACGGGCCGCCCCAGCTCGACAGACAGCGTCGTGACCGCCGCATCAGCGATCCCGCACGCGACGATCGCGTCATAGGGCAGCAGCGAGTTGTCGCAGTTGAGCGCGAAGCCGTGCATCGTCACCCCACGCGAGACGCGGATGCCAATCGCCGCCAGCTTGCGCAGCTCATCGGTCGTCCACACCCCGGACCGGCCGTCTACCCGCACGGCCGGGAGCCCGAGTGCAGCGCAGGTGTCGATCAGCACCTGCTCGAGTCGGCGGACATAGCTCACGACATCGATCGGGTCGGCCAGCCGGACGATCGGATACCCGGTGAGCTGACCCGGGCCGTGCCACGTAATCCGCCCCCCGCGGTCGACGTCGACCACCCGCGAGCCGTCGGTCGGCCGCTCCCACACCTCAGTCCGACGCCCTGCGGTGTAGACCGGCTCGTGCTCAAGCAGCAGCACGACGTCCTCTGCGCCGGCGACGACTGCGTCATGGACCGCACGCTGAAGCTCCCACGCGGCGTCGTAGCCCACCTGGCCCAGCCGCCGGAACTCCACCCACGCAGCGTATCCGCGGGCCTGTGGACGAGCCCGGCGCGCAGCGCCTCCGGAGCCCTACCGTCCGCTGATGCAGTGGGACGTGGCGGGGTTCGAGCTCGTGGAGCTGATCGGCTTCGGCGTCCTCGGTGAGGTCTGGCGGGCCGTCGATCGCGACACGGGCCAGGTGGTCGCGCTGCGCCGGCTGGAACCGGCCCACGTGCTGGAGGAGGTGCGCCGCAGGGCCGCCGTGCTGCGTTCACTTCCCGGCGAGCACGTCATCCGCGTCCGCTCGGTCCGGCCGGGGGCGGTGGTCTTCGATCATGCCTCAGCCGGCTCGCTGGCCGCACTGCTCGCCCGCCGCGGCGCCCTGTCACCTGGCGAGATCGTCACCGCGATCGCACCGGTGGCGTTGGCCCTTGCCGAGGCTCACCAGCGCGGGTTGGTGCATGGCCGCATCTCGGCCCGCGAGGTGCTGCTCACCCACGACGGCAAGCCCCGGCTCGACGGCCTCGCCCTTTCCTTCCTGTACGACGCCGAGCCTTGCGCGTCCCGCGACGTGCAGGCCCTCGGACAGCTGGCCCGGGAGCTCCTGCACGGCGCCGCAGCGCCGGAGCCGATGGAGCGAGCGATCGCCGAGGCGCTCGACGCGGACCCGCCGTGCACGGCTGTCGAGCTAGCGGAGGGCCTCCTGCGCGCCTGTCGTGCCGAGCCGCTCGCTGGTCTCGCCGCACCCGGCCCACCGCTGCCGCTCCCGCTTCCTGTCCCCGAGCTGGTGCGGCGACGTAGCCGGAGGTCGCTCGTCGTCGGGCTGGCGGCTGTCGTGCTCCTCGGCAGCGTCACCCTCGTCCGCCTTCGCGCCGACCCCCCGAGCCCGCTCGCGAGGACAGGGGCGACCCCAACGCCGGTGGTTGCTGCCCCCCTCGCTGCGCCTGAGCCGGAGCCGGACTGGCAGCAGCTGCTCGATGAGCTGGACCAGGCGCGGGCCGCCGCCTTCGCGGCCGCGGACCCGCTGGCCCTGGCGCAAGTCTACGTGACCGGCAGCCCTGCGCTCGCCGCTGACCGGTCGGCCATGAGCCAGCTCAGCGCCGCGCATCTCACGGCCCGCGGTCTGCGACACGTACTGGGGTCGGTGCAGGCGGTCCGCCTCAACCCGTTGCAGGTCGAGCTGCACGTCGTGGCGGCCTTGTCCGGATATGACCTGGTCGGTGCCGACGGTCGGGTGCAGCACCGGGCGCCGGGACCCCAGGTGCAGCGGGTGGTGGCTTTGCGTCGTACGTCCGGTGAATGGCGGGTGGAGAGCACGTCAACCTAGGCAGTTAGGGCTATCTGGCAGCTCCGACGAGATGCCGACCATCAGGTCATGGACCAGAAGCCTCTGTACCTGAGGAAACTGGCGTGACGTCCACGGCGGAGCCCGTCATGAGGGATTCGCGCATTCCCACCGCCCAGCTGACCCGACGGGGAGTGCTCGTTGGCAGGATTGCCCACGCGGCGAGCCAGGTCAGCGAAGCCGCAGTGCGGCTGACTCACGGCACGATTGCCGGCCGCCCCGGAGCCACCACCAGCCTGCAATCCGAGGCGGCCCGCTCCGCGCTGTCCTTAGATGAGATGCGCGCTGAGCTGCGTCGCTCCCGCAACCACGTGCAGCACCTGGCCACCCACGACCCGCTGACCAACCTGCCGAAC
>JBKJLP010000357.1:0-2526 GCA_046596735.1 Mycobacteriales bacterium
CATCGTGCTCGTCGAACCTGGCGAGAGCGCCGGGGTCGGAGAGCAGGACCGAGGTGTCGAGCACGAACGTCGTCATGGAGATCCCCGTCTAGCCGTAGGAACCGGGACCGGGCCCCCGCGCAGCGGGTGGCCGGGTCTCGGCCTCCTTACGCCGTGCGCGCATCGGGCCTCCCGGGCTAACCGGCGGGAGCCGGCCGCTGCAGCGACGGTAAGACGCACCCGGTCGCGGGGGTGGGACGACACGCATAGCGCACCGGGTGACGTCCCGTGAGCAGCGGGTCAGGTGCCGAAGCGGCGCTGGCGGGCGGCGTAGGCACGGAGCGCGCGCAGGAAATCGACTCGGCGGAAGTCGGGCCAGTAGGCCTCGCAGAAGTAGAACTCGCTGTGCGCGCTCTGCCACAGCAAAAAGCCCGACAGCCGCTGCTCTCCGCTGGTGCGGATCACCAAGTCCGGATCGGGCTGGCCGCGGGTGTAGAGGTGCTCGGAGATGTGCTCGACGTCCAGTAACTCGGCGACCTCTGCCAGCGACCGGCCGTCGGCTGCGTGGGCTTGGAGCATCGACCGCACCGCGTCGGCGATCTCGCGGCGCCCGCCGTAGCCGACCGCGACGTTCACTTCGACGCCAGGACGTCCTGCAGTACCGGCAGCGGACTCCTTGAGCCGAGCAGCCGACTCCGCCGGCAGCAGATCCAGCGCACCGACGATGTTGAGGGTCCAGAGGTTGCCGGGTGCCGCGAGCGAACTGACAACGCCCTCGATGATCCGCAGCAGCGGCGCTAGCTCAGAGGACGGTCGCGACAGGTTGTCCGTCGACAGCAGCCACAGGGTGACGAGCTCGACGCCGGCCTGATCGCACCAGCCGAGCAGATCAACGATCTTGTCGGCGCCTCGCTGATGGCCGTCGTTGACGTCGGCCTGGCCGGTCGCCTTGGCCCAGCGACGGTTGCCATCGAGGATCACGCCGACGTGACGTGGGACGGCGGCGTGCTGGCGGGCCAGAGTCCTGGCGAGCCGACGCTCGTAGGCCGCGTACGCGACGTCCCGCAGCCCCACGCATCCGCCTTCCACTCGTCAGTCCCGTCCGTCGCGACGATATCCCGGCGGAGCTTGGCTCAACTCTTGACACCGGGCAGATATCTTCCTATAACTGGGTCATGGTCAGAAGACGTCCGGGAACGCTGCTCCCCCTCGAGGTGTCCGTGCTGGAGGCCGGGCTCGCCGGTGACGGCGAGTTCCACGGCTTCGAGGTGGCCAAGACGATGCAAGGCGCGAGCGGCGCGCAGCGGCTCACCGCACACGGCACGCTTTATAAGGCGCTCGCCCGACTGGAAGCAGCCCGCCTGCTGAGCAGCCACTGGGAGGACCCGGCGCCGGAGGGCCGCCCACGCCGACGGCTGTACACCGTGACGGGCCAGGGCGAGCAGGCCTTGGCTCTCGCCCACCAAGCCCGACAGGCTCCGTCGACCGCGGCGCCTCGACCAGGGTTCGCCACGTGACGACGCCGGCGATCACCCGGCGGTGGGTCCGGCTGTACACCGCCGGTTTACCCGAGCAGATCCGGACGACGCGGCGCGACGAGATCGACAGCGACGCCTACGAGCAGCTGGCCCAGGCGCAACACAGCGCCGAACGACGACAGGTACGACGCGAGGTGGTCGGACGCACCGTGCGGGGCGCGGTGGACGACCTGGTGTGGAGACGAGAGGTGGCCAAGGCCATGGAACGTACAAGCATGCGTGCAGCACTGAGCCAGGCGTGGTGGGCGCCGGTGGCCGCGCTGGTCCTGCTGTTCGATGTTGGGCTGGCCGTAGGCGTCCTGGCCGATGACGCGAGCACGATGCCGGGTCGGATCGTTGGGCCGATCTTGGTTCTGATCAGCGCGTCGGCGATGGCGGTGGGGCTCTCCGTTCGGGTTTCTGGTGCCGGCACTCGTGGACCACGCCACGCGCCGTACGCCGCGGTGGTGATCGCTGCGGCGTTCGTCACCGCTGCCACCGTCGGGGGCCTGGTGATCCTGGTCCTCGCGGCCGTGGCGATCGTGGCAGCGCTCGCTGCACTTGCCCGTGGATCGGTGCGCAGCGCCGGTGTCGCGGACGCCTTAGTGCTGATCGGGACGCTCCCTGCGCTCGCGATGTTCTGGCTCGTGATCCCGTCCCTGCTCGCCCTCGCCGTGATCGTCGGCGTCTTGACCAGCCGACCGCGTACGACGGTCGCTCCCGCTGCATAACTGAAGCCCGTCCGGTGCACGACCGGACGGGCTTCAGAGGGGATCAGATCAGGACTTTTCGAGCCGCTCCACCAGGTCGGCGTGCTCCTGGGCCAGAGCCTTCGGCAGGTGCTCGCCGAACTGAGCGAAGAACTCGGGGATGAGTCCGGCCTCCTGCTTCCAGATCTCGGTGTCGACGCTGAGCAGCGTGTCGAGGTCCTCGGCCGGGATCTCTAGGCCGTCGAGGTCGAGTTCGCTCTTGGCCGGCACGGTGCCAATGGCCGTCTTGACGCCCTCGGCCTTGCCGTCGAGGCGGTCGA
>JBKJLP010000192.1:0-2888 GCA_046596735.1 Mycobacteriales bacterium
GACGATGACGACGAGAGCTCGCGCCCCATCGTCGTCACCGACGACATCGAGGTCCACTTCGTCGTCGTCCACGTTGACGTCCTCGAGCAGGAGCGCGGCGAGGTCGTTATTCTGCGCCGCGCGCCGGTCGGAAAGAAACACCCGCGGCTCGCGCAGCGTTCCGGCGCCACCGTCAACGCGGACCAGACCGACGTACTCGTCGTCCGCCTCGAGCATCAACAGGGCCGGGCCAGGACCGTCCCCGCTCAGATCACGCAGCAGGTCGGCGACGGCCTCGAGGTCCTCGACCTCGTCGAGGTCGAGTTCCTGGGCGCTCCAACTCCCATCCGCACGGACGAGGGCGGCGGCGAAGTACGTCACGACGAGACTCCAGAGTTCTGGCGACGAAGGGACTGGCCAGCGGATCAGCCGACCAGTGTGTCCACTATCCGCTCGTAGACCCCATCGAACCCCAATCGGCGGGCCAACGTCGAGAGCATCTCGTCGGCGTAGGCCTCCTGGTCGGCGAGGATCGCTCCCAACTCCATCTCCTCCAGCCCGAGGTCCTCGAACACGCCGAGGTCGCCGGCCGGCAAGACCTCGTCGAAGTCGTCATCGGGAGGATCGAGTTCGAGTTCGTCGAGCACCTGTGCGGCCAGGTCCCAGTCCGCCGCCGCCGACACGTCCGACAGCAGCAGTCGGATCTGCCCCATCTGCACGCGTACGACGACGAAGAACTCGTCCGCGACGTTGACGAGGGCGAAGGATCCGATCTCGCCGGGCTGCCGGCGGACCGCGGCGATGAGCAGCTCGAGTTCGCCAGCGGCCTCGTCGGGCAGCGCGCTGGCCTGCCAGCGCTGTTCCTCGCGATGGACGAGCACGGCGTACGCAGAATCGGCAGCGATGTCGTCTGCAGAGCCGTTCACCGGGCACCCCCACACGGAGCCCTGTGGCTCACGTCACCACCATCGCAGACCGCGCCTCGCGAGGGAAGCCGCATACCGGCCACCCGATTCGCCGGGGCCTGAGCGGGTAGCGATGCGGTAACGCCCGCTCATCCCCACGTCCCCGGAGGACCCAGCTATGTCTGAGCGCAACACCTTCGCCCACTTCCTGCACGACGCCGGACTCGCCGCCTGGTTCGGCGGTTCCCTCATGGGAGCGGTCGGCGTCAACGGTGCCGCCTCCGACGTCGATGACCCGCGCCAGCGGGCGCGCGTCGCCAACGCTGGCTGGGGCCGTTGGACCCCGATCAACCTCGTCGCCATCGGTGCACACCTCGTCGGTGGCGCCCAGTTGCTGCGCGCGAACAAGGGCCGCGTCGCGGCGCAGAAGGGCGTCCTCGCCAACACCAACGTCAAGCTCGCGCTGACCGCCGGTGCCCTCGGGGCCACGGCCTACAGCCGGCTGCTGGGACAGAAGGTGATGAACGCCGGTGACGTCCCCGTCGCGGGCGGCACCGAGTCGCTCCCGTCCACGCCGCCAGAGGTGGCCAAGGCCCAAAAGCAGCTCAAGGCGCTCCAGTGGGCGATCCCGGGCCTCACCGGCGCGGTGCTCGCCTCGAGTTCACTGCACGAGGAGCAGCAGCGGCCGGTGCAGGTGCTCAAAGGATCACTGCAGGGACTGCCCGCCAAGGCTGCGGCCCTTGGATCGCTCGGCAGCTCCGCAGCAGCCGACGCCTACGAGCGCGTCAGCGACAAGGTCAACGAGAAGGTCAAGCAACTGAACTAATCGGCGCCACGTCCACCGGACCTCACCCCCTCGGGGTGGGGTCCGGTGCCGGTTCGGGGGACGTCGGAGCGCCTTCGCTGCCGAAGAAGGACTCCGCAGCGGCCACGCCTGCAACCACTCCTGACGCCGCCGCCACTGCGACGAGCTGCAGTCCGGGGGTGACGTCGCCGCACGCGTAGACGCCCGCGGTCGTCGTCTGGCCCTCGCGGCCCACCTTCACGTAGCCCTCGTCGTCCAGGTCGCAACCAAGCGCCACCGCGAGACCCGTCCGCGGCACGTGCGCCACGGAGAAAAAGACCCAGGAAGCGTCCAGCCGACGGCCGTCGTCGAGCACCAGGCAGCGTAGGTCCCCGCGCTCCCCTTCGAACGCCCGCGCGTTCCGCTCGATGAGCTCGATGCCATGGTCGGCGAGGGCGCGGCGGCAGGCCTGGTCCCCCTCGAACGTGTGCCCGTTGGTGACAACGGTGAGGGATCGGGCCCAGTTGAGCAGCGTTGTGGCGAACCCGACGAGGCGCGCGTCCCAGCCCAGCGCAACCACATCGCGGTCGCGCGCCTCGTAGCCATCGCAGGCCGGGCAATGGAACACCGAGGCCCCGTAATGCTCGTCGAAACCGTCGACCTCGGGGAACGCGTCCTGGACCCCGGTGGCGAGGACGACTCTGTGCGCCAACAACGGGTGCTGCTCGGTCTCGACGTCGAAGCGCCCGTCTGGCCGGCGCCGGATCGACGTGCTCGACGTACGCAGGATCGAGGCGGTCGGGTAGGCGAGCAGCTCGTCGCGACCGGTGCTGAGCAACTCGGTCGGACGCTGCGGGTCACGGCCGAGATAGCCGTGCGACCGTTCGACGCGAGCGGAGCGATACTCGCCGCTGTCGATCACCACGACTGACCGGCGATAGCGCGCCAGCCACAGGGCGGCAGCCAGCCCCGACGGGCCGCCACCGACGACGACGACGTCAACTTCGCGGGCCTCGGACACCGCACCTCCACGTGTTCGTGAGCCGATTTGCCCCGCAGCATCGTCTATCGCCACCCCTTGCCGACCGTCGTAGGCTCAAACGATGACCGAGACGGACGTCCGGCCGGGCACCTCTGAGGCGCTTGAGACCGACCTCGAAGAAGACACCGACGACAACCGAATGTCGCACTACGTCAAGCGCGACGACGTCCTGCGCAGC
>JBKJLP010000198.1:0-13717 GCA_046596735.1 Mycobacteriales bacterium
CCCAAGAGTCCGCGGAGGAAGGCCTGCCGAAAGCCGATCGGGCCACCGTCGTCGCGAACGACCCGCAGCCCCAGAGCCGCCTTGCCTGGGGTCCGCCCGCGCAACAGCGACTCGAAGGCGACGGGATAACCGATCAGCACCGTGACGATGACCGTGATGGAGAGCGACTGGGTGGCGGCACTTGACGCTCCGGTGCTGACCGCCGTGGCCAGGCCGCCGATGCCCAGGAGCAGGACCAGTTGGCACAGAGCGTCGACGAGCCCGGCGAGGACGCGGGAGGGCACGGTCGCCACCCGCAGGTCCAGGGACACGGCCTCGCCGGTGACCACCTGCTGCACGCATCCTCCAGCTGTCATCACCGCCCCGTGGCGAGGGCTCGTGGTCCTAGTCTGCCCGGGTGGACCTCGACGCGTACGTCGCCGCGCATCGCGGCGAGTGGGAGCGGCTCGAGTACTTGCTTGCCCGGGCTCGTCGCCCACGCCGACTCGACGGTGCCCAAGTGGACGAGCTCGTCGACCTGTATCGGCGTACGGCCACGCATCTTTCGGTACTGCAGAGCGCTGGGCGCGACCCGGCGCTGGTGGGGAAACTCTCGTCGTTGGTAGCCCGCGCCCGCGGTGTCGTGGCCGGTCAGCGACAGGCCGCCTGGCGTGATGTTGCGCGGTTCTTGCGTGAGGACTTCCCGGCCGCGGTCTATCGCATCCGCTGGTGGTGGATCGGTGCAGCTGCCGGGTTCATCGCGGTTGCCCTGTCGTACGGCATCTGGATCGCCAGCTCGCCAGCTGCGCAGCTCGCGGTCGCCCCGCCCGACGTTGTCCAGCGGCTGGTCGAGCGCGACTTCGCCGACTACTACAGCTCGGCCCCCGCGCAGGAGTTCGCCAGCCGGGTCTTCGCCAACAACGCCTACGTCGCCGGGCAAGCCATCGTGTTCGGCATCTTGCTCGGAATCCCCGTGCTGTTCGTGCTGTATCAGAACGCGCTCAACGTCGGGGTTGCTGGCGGACTGCTGGCCGCTAACGACCGCACCGGACTGTTCTTCGGGCTGATCCTCCCGCACGGGATGCTCGAGCTGACCGCCGTGTTTGTGGCCAGCGGGCTCGGGCTCAAGCTGGGATGGACCGTCATCGACCCAGGTGGTCGCAGCCGCGCGCAGGCGTTAGCCGAGGAGGGTCGCGCCCTGGTCGTCGGTGCGCTGGGTCTGGTGCTGGTGCTGCTCGTGTCCGGCATCATCGAAGGCTTCGTGACCCCCAGCGGACTGCCGACCTGGGCGCGCATCGGCATCGGTGCGCTGGCGGAGATCGCCTTCCTGGCCTGGGTTTTCGGGTGGGGACGCCGGGCCTACCAGGCCGGCGTCACTGGCGACCTGCGTAGCGACCTGCTGGGCGACGTCGCGCCCGCGCAGGGCTGACACCCGCTGGAACGCACAGCATCCAGTGTGGTGCGGCTGCGCGCTGGGGTGCCGGATGAGGCGCCGGTGAGCGGCTACTGGATGTCGGGAGGTCCAGCCTGCTCAGAGCCGTCCGGCGGCCTTGAGCGACAGGTAGGCGTCGGCGACCGCCGGGGCGAAGTCTGCGGGTGGCGCGTCGACGACCTCGACGCCGCGGCCGCGCAGCAGGGCCGTCATGCGGCTCCGCTCGTGCTGCGACTGCTCGGCCGCCGCCGCCTCGTAGACCGCCTCCGCGGTGCCGCGTGCGGCACGCATCTGCGCGACCCGGGGATCGCCCACCGCGGCGAGGACGACGGTGTGTCGACTCGTCAGTGAGGTGAGCACCGGCAGTAGTCCTTGTTCTAGCCCGGGTGCCTCCAGCCCGGTGAAGAGCACCACGAGGCTGCGCCGACGCGTACGACGCAGGATCTCGGCCACGAGCCGGCCACTGTCGGACTCGACCAACGCCGGCTCGAGGTTGGCCATCGCCTCCGCCAGTCGTCGCAGAAGCTGGTCGCGCCCGGTGTCCTCGACCGCAGACTGGACCCGCCGGTCCATCGCGAGTAGGCCGACCCGGTCACCGGCGCGGGAAGCGAGCGCGGCGAGCAGCAGGGCCGCGTCGAGTGCGGCGTCCAGGCGTGGGGCGTCGCCCACCCGCCCGGCCGAGGTGCGGCTCGTGTCCACCACGAGCAGGACGTGGCGATCCCGCTCCGGACGCCACGTACGGACCACCACGGAGGACCGGCGCGCCGTCGCCCGCCAGTCGATCGAGCGGACGTCATCGCCGTCGACGTAGTCGCGCAGGGAGTCGAACTCCGTGCCCTGTCCGCGGACCCGGGCCAGCAGCTGTCCATCGAGTTGGCGCAACCGCGCCAGCCGCTCGGGCAGAAACTTGCGGGACGCGAAGGCAGGTTGAACGCGGATCTGCCACGCGATGCGGTGGTCGCCCTGGCGAGCGGCGAGACCCAACGGGCCGACGCAGCGCACCGTCACGCGGTCGGGCCTGCGGTCACCACGCCGCGTCGGGGTCAGCGAGGTCGTGAGCACCCGCCGCTCCCCAGCGGGAACGTCGAGCGTGTGGCGGCTCGGGGTGGCGCCGGCCGACGGCAACCAGGCGTCGCGAAGCAGTCCGTGGGCGCGGCGACCGGTGGGGTTGGCCACGATCAGGTCAACAGTCACGGTGTCACCGAGCCGGCAGCTGGTGGAGCCGGTGCGGGTCAGCCGAAGCTGGGACACGGGAGCGGCGAGCAGGATGTCTAACGCCACGGCGATGAGAAGTGCGGCGGCGACCAGCGCGACCGTCGCCAGGCTGGGCAGCAGCGCAACCGGCAGGATGCCCAGCAACACCAGCAGCGGCAGTCGGCCGGTGACCGCCATCAGCGCGGGACGGGCACCGCGTCGAGCACGCCGTCCAGCACGCCGTCGGCGATAACGCCTTCCAGTTCGGCCTCGGGGCGGACACTGATCCGGTGCCGCAGGGTCGGGCGAGCGAGCGCCTTGACGTCGTCGGGGGTGAGGTAGTCGCGGCCGGACAGCCAGGCCCAGGCCTTGCTGCTGGCCAGCAGTGCGGTGGCGCCGCGAGGTGACACTCCCAGCGACAGCGAAGGGCTAGTCCGCGTCGCGCGGCACACATCGACGATGTAGCCGAGGACCTCGGGGGAGACGGTGACGTCCTGGACCGCGCGCCGGCCAGCCGCAAGGTGCGCGGCAGACGCGACTGGCGTGAGCGCGGATAGGTCGCGCGGATCGAAGCCGGTGTGGTGCGCTTGCAAGACCTTCAACTCGTCGTCGCGGTCGGGCAGCGGCATGGTCAGTTTGAGGAGGAAGCGGTCCAGTTGCGCCTCAGGCAGCGGATAGGTGCCTTCGTACTCCACGGGGTTTTGCGTGGCGCACACGACGAACGGATCGGGCAACGGGCGGGCGACGCCGTCGACCGAGACCTGGCGCTCCTCCATCGACTCGAGCAGGGACGCCTGGGTCTTGGGTGGCGTGCGGTTGATCTCATCGGCGAGCAGCAGGTTGGTAAACACCGGTCCGGCGCGGAAGTCGAACTGGGCGGTCCGCGCGTCGTAGACCAGCGAGCCGGTGATGTCGCCCGGCATCAAGTCGGGGGTGAACTGCACCCGCTTGGTCTCCAGCGACAGCGACGCGGCGACGGCGCGGACCAGCAAGGTCTTGGCGACACCGGGGACGCCCTCGAGCAGCACGTGGCCGCGGCAGAGCAGCGCGACCACGAGGCCGGTGACCGCGGCATCCTGGCCGATGACGGCCTTGCCTACCTCCGCGCGCAAGGCGACGAGGGCGGCCCGCGCGTCGTCTGCCGAGGGCTCGTTGCTCTTGCGCGCGCGAGCGGCTGGCATCTTGACGGCCTTGCGCGGTGCGGCGGTGCGATCGGTCACGAGTCGGCTACCTCCCGGTCCAGGGTGTCGAGGTCGTCCGCGAGCTGCACCAGGGCGCTGTCCTCGCCAGGCTCGGCACCGTACAGGAGCCCGTCGACGTCGTGCGGCGGTCGACCGGTACGGCTCGCGACGGCGTCCACCAGCGCCGTGCGAGCGCTGTCGCGAGCGAGCCCCAACCGCCGCGACAGGCGCTCGCGGGCGCCCTCGCGCAACGCCTCTGCGGCCCGGCCGCGGGCCCGGGCAGCGCGGTAAAGGCGGCTGCGTCCCTCGGCGGCTTCGGCAGCGCGTACGACGACCGGCAGCGGCTCGGTGACGACCGGCCCGAGCCGCCGGGCGCGCCACAGCGCAAGGGCGATGGCGGCCAGCAGCAGTTGCAGGCCAGCCAGCCGGATGCTGTCGGGAAGCAACGCATTGAGCCCGCGGCGTTCGCCCAGGTCCCGAGCACCCGGACGGGGCAGCAGCCACTGCACCTCGCTGTGCCCGCCGAGCAGACTCAGGGCTAGTGCTGCGTTGCCCCGCTCGCCTACCCGCTCGTTAGTGAGCAGGGCACCGGATCCGAGCAGGACGCGCGGCGGTTTCTCGGTCGTCACCAGCGTCGCTCGGCCGCCGCTGGCGTAGCAGCCGGTGCTGCCAGCCGGCGGTCGGTAGGCCAACCCGCCGAGGTCGACGGCGCCGGCGTTGACGGCGGCCTGCAGGGCACAAGCCGGCCGCCGTTCTTCAACCTGGACCGCCGCAATACTGACGTCCGGCAGTCCCGCGGCGATGAGCTGGACCCGTCCGGCGCCGAGCAGCACCAGGGTGGCGGGCAGCTTCCCAAGCGTCTCCAGTTCGTTGGTGCTCAGGGCGTCGGGGAACGGGACGACCACGGTGCTGTCCGGTCCGGTGCTCAGGCCAGCGACCGTTTCGACCACGCGGACGGGGACGCCGCGTTGCTGCAGCAGCGCCGCGATCGCCCGGCTGCCCGCGGGGTCGTACGCCCGCGGGTCGAGCTCGCCGGTCGCCGCCGTACGAAGGAGTGCAGCGAGCACGGCGGCGACGACCAGGGCTGCGGCGACCGCAACTGGTCCGCGGATCCGGCGCGTACTGCTGCGCACCGTCTCGCCGGTGTAGGTCTCAGCTACCAGGGGGCGCGCATCGAGGACGCTCACGCGGTCACGAGCCGAGTGCTGGTGATGGTCTCGTCGAGGTGGACCATCAGTGCGTAGGTCTGCGCGTCGCCGGGGCGGCCGCCGTACCAAACCTCGTCAAAGGCGCGGGTCGCCGCGGTCAGCGGCTGGGCCAGCGCGGGCACGGCGACCGTGGCGTCGCGGGCGACCTCACCGGCGGTGCGCCCGGCCCGGGGCTCCAGCACGCCACGGGACTCGAGCTCGCGGACCGCGGCGCGCAGCCGCTCGCGGATGGCGTCGGGCCAGCGGCCTGCTGCCGCAGCCTGTTCGGCCTTGCGGCGGTGGTCCTGCGCGGTAAGTGCCCGACCGCTGTCGAACAGTCGGTTCGGACGGGCCCGCCTGGTCGGGCTGAGCCGGGTGAGGACGATGGCGACGAAGAGCGCGGCGAGCATGGTCAGGAGCAGCAAGCCGAGCCGGCCGCCAGGTGCCTGAGCAGCTGCCGCATCGAGTAGGCGACCGAGTTCGCGCAGGCCCCGCCCGATCACGCGTGCCAGCAGCGGTGGCTGGGCGTCCTCGTAGCGACGGTCCTGCAGTTCGCGGCGCGCGGCGCGGCGGGCTGCCTCGCGGGAGAGCTCGTCGACCGCCAGCAGCCAGGTCATGGGGCGGTCGTTGCGGCCGCTGCAGCGAGAGCGACGTCGAGGCCTTCCGCGCGCATCCGTCGGTCGACGTAGAGCAGCGCGCGAACCCCGGAGGTAAAGGGAGCCACAATCGTCTGGGCGAACCCGGACCCGATCGAGGTCCACACCAGCAGGGCCGTACTGCCCTGCGGGTTGGTCAGCGCGCCCAGGCCGTGGGGAACGGCGCCGAACAGCAGAAACGGCACCTGGGCGATCTGCGCGACGAACGAACCGATCAGCACGGTAAGCAGCAAGATCCCGCAGATCCGCCACCAGGACCGCCGCGCCAGAACTCCCGACCGCCGCAGGCTCGTGCGCACCCCGGCGCTTTCCAGCAAGGCCACGGACGGGGCGAGGGCAAGGCGGCAGTAGAGGTGGACGCTCAGCGCGGTTGCGGCGAGCACCAGGAGTACGGCCACGGCTACCCCGACGGGACCGGCGAACGTGACGGCGGCGACCGCGAGCACGAGGCTGAGGGCGAGGGCGCCGTAAATCAGGGCGGTCGTCGCCAGAGCCACACCGAGCAGCCGAGGGAGCGCCGGTCGCACCTGCACCCACGCCTCGCCCACAGTCATCGGCTGGCCGAGCACGGCCCGGCCCGCGATCGCCGTCATGACCCCGGTGAGCACCAGCGTCGCCAGGCCGCTGATGACGATGGCGCCGAGCCCTGCGATGGCAGCGCCGCCCAGGGCGCCCTCGATCTGGTCGCGGCTGTTCTCGGTGAAGGTCGCGGAGTCCAGGGTCAGCAGCGGTTGCCAGGCGGTGAGCACCAGCAGCAGGTTGAGGGCTGTGGAGACCAGGGCCACGCCGGCAGAGAAGCCGAGCGCCGGGCGCGGATAGCGGCGGGTGAGAGAGACGGCCCCGTCGAGCAGCTCGCCCAACCCGAGTGGCCGCAGCGGGATGACCCCAGGACGGATCGCCGGCTGGGCGGCGCCGGGCTGACCCCAGCTGCCGCCGGACCAGCCAGGGGGAGCGGCGGTGGGCGGCGGACCCCCCCACCCCGGAGGGGCCTGGAACTCCGTCGGGATCGGTGGTGCTGACTGCGGTTGTGGGGCAGGAGTCCTGCCGTCGGGCGAGCTCCAGCCCCCGTACTGCTCGGTCATGACTGGCAAGCCTGCCACGGCCACCGGTGCACCCGACACCGCATGGGTGCAACCATGAAGCCGGGAAACAGACCCCATCAACGAAGGCGGTGCCATGAAGACCCGGGTGCTCGTGGTCGACGACGACTTGGCGCTGGCCGAAATGCTCGGGATCGTGCTGCGGGGCGAGGGGTTCGAGCCGTCGTTCGTCTCTGACGGCGATGCGGCGCTGGCGGCTTTCCACCGGGAGCGACCGGACATGGTCTTGCTCGACCTGATGTTGCCCGGCATCAATGGGATAGAGGTCTGCCGACGGATTCGGGCAGAGAGCGGCGTGCCCATTGTGATGCTCACGGCCAAGGGCGACACCGGCGACATCGTGCTGGGGCTCGAGAGCGGAGCCGACGACTACATCGTCAAGCCCTTCAAGGCCAAGGAACTCGTAGCCAGGGTTCGCGCCCGGTTGCGGACCCGCGATGACGAGGAGCCTGAGACGCTCACGATCGGCCCGCCCGATGACGAGATCACCATCGATGTTCCCGGCCACCAGGTCACCCGAGGCGACGAGCACCTGCAGCTCACGCCGCTGGAGTTCGACCTGTTGGTGGCGCTCGCCCGCAAGCCGCGGACGGTGTTCACCCGCGAGTTGCTGCTCGAGCAGGTGTGGCACTACCGGCACGCTGCGGACACCAGACTCGTCAACGTCCACGTCCAGCGGCTGCGGTCCAAGGTCGAGCGCGACCCTGAGTCGCCACAGGTCGTGGTCACCGTACGAGGGGTCGGCTATAAGGCCGGGCCACCCTGACCGAGGTCGGCGTCGCGCTGCGGCGGACCGGCGGTGTGGCCGCCCAACGCCTTGCGCACGAGGCGCAGGCGCTCTGGCGGGCGTGGACCAGCCGGTGGCGCCGCTCGCTGCTGCTGAGGGTGGTCGTGACGACGCTGGTGGTGTCCGGCGTGGTGGTGCTGCTGCTCGCCTCGCTGCTGCTCGACCAGGTCGGGCGGGGGCTGGTGCAGACCAAGACCAACTCTGCGCTGCTTGAAGCCAGGCTGGGCGCTGCCCAGATGCAGTCGCAGTTGGAAGTCAGCACCTGCAGCGAACTTCCCGACCCGACCGGCTGTGTCCAGACCCAACTCCAATCACTGACCCAGGCGCTGTCCGACCGGGGCGCGGCCGGCGGCCTCTATCGGGTCCTGCTGTCGGGATCGCCGGAGACCAACGCCTTCGCCTCGCCGACGGTGCGACCGGACCTGGCGCCCACGGATTTGGATCGGCGGCTGCAGGACGGCTTGTTGACCGGCTACGTCTACGACACTCCACGGTCTGGCCCGGCGCAGCTGGTTGTCGGCACCGTGCTGTCAGCTCCGGTGCTCGGTCAGTACCGGCTGTTCCACTTCTTCCCGCTCGACGCCGAACAGCGCACGCTGGCTCTTGTACGCAGAACCGCTGCAGCGGCTGGGGTTTTGCTTGTCGTGCTCCTGGCGCTCATCGCCCTGCTGGTGACGCGACAGGTGGTCTCGCCCGTACGGCTGGCTGCCCGTACCGCCGAGCGACTGGCGAGCGGCCTGTTGGAGGTGCGCATGGCGGTGCACGGCGAGGACGACCTGGCTCGCCTCGCCATCACCTTCAACACCATGGCCGAGGCCCTGCAGCGCCAGATCCAACAGCTTGAGGACCTGTCCCGCGTGCAGCAGCGATTCGTGTCCGATGTGTCGCACGAACTTCGTACGCCGCTCACCACGGTGCGCATGGCCGCCGACGTTCTGCACGAGAGCCGGACCGGCTTCCCCCCGGCCGCGGCTCGCTCCGCGGAGTTGCTCCAGGCTGAGCTGAACCGCTTTGAGGACCTGCTCACCGACCTGCTCGAGATCAGCCGCTACGACGCCGGAGCCACCGACCTCAACGCCGAGCCGGTGGACCTGGTCGCGCTGATTGGTCGGGTCGTGGACCAGACGCGCAGCGTGGCCGAGCGCAAGGGCATCGAGATCGAGGTCCATGCAGTGCCGGGCGACGACGCCGTCGCAACCGTCGACCACGTACGCATCGAGCGGGCCTTGCGCAACCTGTTGGTCAACGCCGTCGATCACGCCGAAGGCCGACCGGTGCAGGTCCACCTGGAGTCGTCGCCGGACGAGGTGGCAATTGTCGTCCGCGACCAGGGTTTGGGGCTCAAACCGGGGGAGGCGGCAAGGGTGTTCACGCGGTTCTGGCGGGCCGATCCGTCCCGGGCGAGGACGACCGGCGGCACCGGGCTCGGTCTGGCTATCGCCCTGGAGGATGTGCGCCTGCACGGTGGCCGTTTGGAGGCGCACGGCGAGCCGGGGCTTGGAGCGACCTTCCGGATCACCGTGCCGCGACTTCCCGGCGGTGCCGTGGGGGCCGGCGCCGTCGCACGGGAGCAGGTATGACCGTGCGTTGGATCGGCGTTGCCGTGACCTGCCTGCTGCTCACCGGCTGCGGGCTGCCGCTGGCTGACGGCGTCCAGGACCCGCCCAAGTTGCCGGCTGGGCAGCAGCAACGCGGCGACATTCAGGTGCTTCCCCCGGGGCCGCGAGACTCCGCAACGCCCGCGCAGCAGGTCCGCGACTTCTTCGGCGCGCAGAGCATCCCGACTGACGAACACGCGATCGCTCGGTCCTATCTGTCGACGGCGCTGCGCAAGACCTGGCGGGACGGCCCGCACGTCACCGTCTTCGAGGGCGCCCTGTCCATCTCGCCGCTGGCCGCGGCCAAGGACACCTTTCGCGTCACTGGACGACGCGTGGGCCGGATCGCCACGGACGGCAGTTACGGCAAGGACGTCGGCACTCTGTCGGTCCAGGTCCACCTGAGGCAACTGGCCAGTGGACGGTGGGCGATCGACGACGTCCCCAACGGCTTGGTGTTGTCGACTGCTGACCGCGATCGGTCCTTCATCCCGAGCGATATTTACTTCCTGGCACCGGAAATGTCCGCCGACAACGGCCGCCACCTCGTCCCCGACCGCCAGTTCGTCCCGGTCACCGCAGACCGGGCGGACGCGCTCGTACGCCGACTGCTCTCCGGGCCGTCGAGCGCGCTCGGTACGTCCGTGCAGTCCGCGGTCCCGAAGGGGACAACGCTGCTACGGCCCGTACGCACCGACGCGGATGGGCTCGTGACCGTCGAGCTCTCGCGGCAGGTGGCGGACGCGACGCGTGCGCAGCGCGAGCAGCTTTCCGCGCAGCTCGTGTGGACCCTTCGCGGTGTGGGCTCTGACTTTTCCCGACTGCGGCTCCGCGGCGGGGGGCGCGCAGTGCAGGTCTCCGTCGGCGGCGCCGACGAGCTGCAGAACCGCGGCGACTGGGGCTCGTACGACCCCGACGGGCTCGCTCCCAAGGCACCGGCGTATTACATCGCTGATCGTCGCTTGCGCTCTCTGGATGGGTCGCTGACCGACAGCCCGGTCACCGATGAACGAGGTTCGCAACCGGTCGACCTCGCGGCGGTCTCGTCCAACGATGGTCGGCTCGGCGTCCTCACCCGCGTGGGCCGCGAGTGGCAGCTGCGCATCGGCCCGGGCTCGGGGCCTTTCGGCGCACCGATTTGGCGCGGACGCGATCTGTCGTCACCGTCGTGGGGTCGAGGGCAACGCGGGCTGTGGTTCCTCGACGCGGGCAACGTGATGCTGGCGCCGCACGGCGACAGGCCGGTCGCGGTGCCGGTCGACGACCTGGTCCGTCGCGGGCCCTACACCGCGCTGCGCGTGTCGCGGGACGGTGCCCGAGTGGCTCTGGTGGCCGGTACGGGACGCGCGCGCACCCTGGTGGTCGGCCGCGTCTACGTGGTGGGCGGCGCGCTGCGCATCGGCGGCGTTCATGAGGTTGCGCCCGGGGTCGAGGACGTCGTCGACGTGAGCTGGGACAGCCCGACCAGCCTGGTCGTGCTCGGCCGGGTCCGCGGCCTGACCACGGCGGTACCGGTCCGGGTGGCGGTCGACGGCTCTGTCGTGGCGCCGCTGATCCGCGTGGGGTTGGAGTCGACCGAGCCGCGCAGTCTGGCGGCGGCGCCCGGTCGGCCGCTCGTCGTGGCCGCCCTCCTGCGCGGCGAGCCGGCCCTGTTCCGGGACAACACCCGGCAGTACACCTCCGAGGCCAAGGGCGCCGACCCGTTCTACCCGGGCTGAGTTCGTCCACAGCCTGTACTGACCTGCGTCGGCGCGTCTGCTCCGTCACCGACCCTGCCGGGTGTGCTGTCCGCCGCCGCGCTCGCCCTGCTGGACCTCGTGCTGCCCCAGCAGTGCGCCGGTTGCGGCGCCTTGTCCACCCGCTGGTGCGCGGCCTGCGCTGATCACCTCACTGCTGCGACGTGCCGCCCCCTCGGTCGCTGCCGCCCGACGCCGGCGCCGCCCGGATTCCCACCGTGCGCGGCTGCGGCCGACTACGCCGGTCCTGTGCAGGCCGCTCTGCTGGCGCACAAGGAGCGCGGTCGGCTGGACCTGGTCCGGGCACTCGCCCCGCTGCTGGCTGCGGCGGTCGCGTGCCTGGAACCGTCCGGAGCCCGCCTGCTTCTCGTGCCGGTGCCGTCACGGCGTTCGGTCGTACGTGCGCGCGGTCAGGACCACGCACGGCGGCTCGCTGAGCGGACCGCCCTGCTGCTGCGCGCGGGGGGCCACGACGCCTCGGTGGCCCGGGCGCTGACGCCGGCCCGCACCCTCGCCGATCAGTCGGGGCTGGCCGCCGGCGCCCGCGCGGCCAATCTCGCGGGCGGCCTGCGGGCCACAGCGCTTCCCGACCGCACTCAGGTGGTGGTCGTTGATGACGTTGTCACCAGTGGTGCGACCCTCGCCGAGGCCACCCGGGCGCTGCGCGTCGCCGGGGTGCCGATCCTCGGGGCGGCCACGGTCGCGGCGACGCGGCGTAAGGCCGCGCCCACCCGGGTGTCAGTCGCTACTCGATCGGGTCGTTCCGCTGTCCTCACGGCTCTCGGGGGTCTAACGTCGGAGGCAAGCAAGGACCCAACCGTGAGCGAGGGAGAACTGCGTGGACATCGTCGTCAAGGGCCGGAACGTCGAGGTACCGGATCACTTCCGGGAGCACGTCGCCGAGAAGTTGATCCCCTCCGAACGCCTTGATGCGCGTGTCTTCCGACTCGACGTCGAACTCGCCCACGAGCGCAATCCCCGGCAGTCCGCCCACGCCCAGCGGGTCGAAATCACCTGCCACAGCAAGGGACCGGTGATCCGGGCCGAGGCTAGTGCCGCTGACTTCTACGGGGCGCTGGACCAGGCCTGCCTCAAGCTCGAGGCCCGGCTGCGCAAGGCGCACGACCGTCGCCGCGTGCACCATGGCACCAAGAACCCGGCCTCGGTGGCTGAGGCGACGGCGTCGCTGCCGGCCGACCTCGACCTGCCGATCGGCCGTAACGGGCAGAGCGCGGACACGGCCTACGACAACGTCGCGGTGCTCGACCGCACCGACGGCACAGCCGAGGCTGACGACGACACGAGCGAGCTCATCGTTCGGGACAAAACCCACGCCGCCGACGCCATGACGACCACGCAGGCTCTGCACGAAATGGAGCTGATCGGCCACGACTTCTACCTGTTTTCCGACAGCGAGTCGGGTCAGCCGAGCGTCGTCTACCGGCGGCACGGCTACGACTACGGCGTGATCCGGCTCGCCACGAGCTGACCTCCTCGCGCACGCCAGGGCCCGGTCGGTCTATCTTTCAGCCACCGGTGCCAGCCGGTTCGCGACGGTTCGTCGCGTCCACCAGGAGGTAGTGGTGACCGAGCACATCACGCCGGACCAGGTGAACATCCCGGTCGGGTCTGCCAGTGACCCGATCAGGGTCCTCGTCGTCGATGACCACGCGCTCTTTCGCCGCGGGTTGCAGATGGTCCTCGAGCAGGAACCCGACATCGAGGTCGTCGGTGAGGCCGGTGACGGTGCTGAGGCGGTGCAGCAGGCTGCCGAGACGCTGCCCGACATCGTGCTCATGGACGTACGCATGCCTAAGGGCGGGGGCATCGACTCCTGCGCTGCCGTGCACGAGGCAGTCCCGTCGGCCAAGATCATCATGTTGACGATCTCGGATGAGGAAGCGGACCTCTACGACGCCATCAAGGCCGGCGCGATGGGCTATCTGCTGAAGGAGATCTCGATCGAGGAGGTGGCCGGGGCGATCCGCGCCGTCCACGGCGGGCAGTCCCTGATCAGTCCGTCGATGGCGTCCAAGCTGCTCACCGAGTTCGCCGCGATGGTGAAGAAGTCTGATGACCGGGCGGCGCTGCCCACCACCCCGCGGCTCACGCCGCGCGAGATGGAAGTCCTCAAGCTGGTCGCCAAAGGGCTGAACAACCGCGACATCGCCAAAGAGCTCTTCATCAGCGAAAACACGGTGAAGAACCACATCCGCAACATCCTCGAGCGCCTGCAGTTGCACTCGCGGATGGAGGCCGTGGTCTACGCCGTACGCGAGAAACTGCTCGAGATCACCTGAGCTGTCGGCGCTCAGCCCAGTGCGCGACCTTCGGCCCAGCGGGACAACTCACGCCGGTTGGACAGTTGCAATTTGCGCAGCACGGCCGAGGCGTGCGTCTCGACGGTCTTGAGCGAGATGAACAGCTCGCCTGCGATCTCCTTGTAGGCGTAGCCGCGCGCCAGTAGCCGCAGCACCTCGCGCTCTCGTGCCGTGAGGCGGTCCAATTCCTCGTCGGCGACCGGGATCTCGGAGCGGAAGGCGTCCAGGACGAAGCCGGCCAGTCGCGGTGAGAACACCGCGTCGCCGTCTGCGACCCGGCGCACCGCGTCGGCGAGGTCCGTACCGGAGATCGACTTGGTGACGTAGCCCCGAGCGCCGGCACGCACCACGGCGATGACGTCTTCGGTCGCGTCAGAGACGCTGAGCGCGAGGAACCGGGACGGGCCGGGTGAGGCGGCGATGACGGCGAGGCCACCGCCGTCGGGTAGGTGCACATCGAGCAGGACGACCTGGGGCTGCAGCCGGTCGATGATCTCGACGGCCTCGGCGACCGTGGCCGCCTCGCCGACGACGTCGACCAACTCC
>JBKJLP010000459.1:0-2911 GCA_046596735.1 Mycobacteriales bacterium
AACCACGTCCTGCCGACCGGCGGCACAGCGCGCTTCTCCAGCGGACTGTCGGCGCAGTCGTTCCTCAAGCGGATGTCGGTCGTCCACTACTCCCGCGACGCGCTGGCAGCTGTCGCGCCGCACGTGGCTGCTCTTGGCGGTGCCGAAGACCTGCTGGCCCACGTCGAGGCCGTCCAGGTCCGCGTCCGGTGAGCCTGCCCCTTCGCCCGGACCTCGTCGGCAAGACGCCGTACGGCGCACCGCAGAGCACCACGGCGATCACGCTCAACGTCAATGAGAACCCGCACCCGCCCTCGCCTGCGTTGGTCGCCGCCCTGCAGGCGGCGGTGGGCATCGCGGGGCCGACGCTGCACCGCTACCCGGACCGCGAGGCGATCGAGCTACGCGCTGACCTCGCCCGCTACCTCACCGGGCGGACGGGTGTGCCGCTTGCGGTCGAGCAGATCTGGGCAGCCAATGGTTCCAACGAGGTGCTGCAGCAGGTGTTGCAGGCCTTCGGCGGACCGGGCCGGATCGCGCTCGGCTTCGAGCCGTCGTACTCCATGCATCCGCTTCTCGCCGCCGGCACCAACACCGGCTGGGTCGGCGTCCGCCGGCCGGACGACTTCGTCCTGACCGCGGAGGTCGCGGTTGCGGCGATCGAGGAGCACCGGCCGGACGTGGTGTTCGTGACAACGCCCAACAACCCCACCGGCACCGTGACGTCCCTCGACGTGATCAAGGCCGTCTGCTCCGCGAGCGCCGGCATGGTCGTGGTGGACGAGGCCTACGCCGAATTCTCCGACCAGCCGTCGGCGGTTTCGCTGTTGGGTGCGCACCCTCGGCTGATCGTGAGCCGGACAATGAGCAAGGCGTTCGCGATGGCCGGCACCCGGCTCGGCTATCTCGCGGCCTCCGCCGAGGTTGTCGATGTCCTCCGGCTCGTACGGCTGCCCTATCACCTGTCGGCGCTCACCCAGATCGCCGCGCGAACGGCGCTTGCGCACGCAGACGAGCTGCTCGCGACGGTCGAGGCGGTCAAGGAGCAGCGCGACCGGATGGTGTCGCGGCTCGGCGAGCTGGGGCTGACCACCGTCCCGACCGAGGCCAACTTTTTGCTGTTCGGGCCGTTCGACTCGCCGCACGCGGTGTGGAGCGGGCTGCTTGAGCGAGGGGTGCTGGTACGGGATGTATCGAGCTCGCCGAGTCTCGGTCGGTGGCTGCGGGTCAACGCCGGCACCCAAGCTGAGACCACCGCGTTCCTCGATGCCCTCGCCGAGGTGCTGGCCTAACGTCAGACGGCTGGGTCGAAGTGCGTCAGGCCGGGGAAGCGACCGAAGCCGCGATCAGCGGTCGCGATACGGGCACCGTGCGAAAGTGCGAGCGCAGCCAGCCAGGCATCGGGGACGAGGTTGCCGCGGATGGCGGGGTCGCCGGCCACGAGTGCCGCGAAGCAGTCCCAGGTGGCTTCGGTCGCGACAACCGCTCGAGCAGCCGGGGCGGCGCGTAGCGCGTCGATGAAGGTGAGCGCCTCGGCGGTGGACACCGGCGTGGCGACGAAGGCCGGCGAGGTCGCGATGCGTACGAGGGCAGTCAGGACGTGGTCCGCGAGCGCCACATCCTCTGGTCCGCCGAGCGCCGACCGCAACCAAGCGCCGTAGCGCTCGTGCTGCGGCGCCTCGCGACGGTAGGCGTAGAGCAGGACGTTGACGTCGAGCAGGATCACGCCGGGCTGTCCGCGTCCAGCGCGGCCCATACGGCGTCACGATCCAACAGATCGATGAGGAGCCGATCCCCGGCGTGTCCGGAGGCCGGCAACGGCACCGGACCGTGCGGCAACGGCTGGCTCAGCACCGCCCGCAGGCCCTCCTCGACGAGGCTGGTGAAGGTGCGTCCCTGCTCTGCCGCGCGCGCTTTGGCCGCTTCTGCCAGGGCATCCGGGAGGTTCAGCGTCGTCTTCATACCTCTCACCATACGCAGACATCTGTACGTATGGGTCTCCTCGCCGGATAGCCTTCATCCATGGCACGCAGGGCTCTGGTTGAGCGCACCACGAAGGAAAGCAGTGTCCGCGTCGAGCTCGACCTCGACGGCACCGGTCAGGCGTCCTCTGACACCGGAGTTCCGTTCTTTGACCACATGGTCGCCCAGCTCGGCAAGCACGGCGGGTTCGACCTGACCGTCGTCACCAAGGGCGACCTCGAGGTCGACGCGCACCACACCGTCGAGGACACCTCGCTCGCCATCGGCCAAGCCCTCAAGGAGGCCCTCGGCGACAAGACCGGGATCCGCCGCTTCGGCGACGCGCTGGTCCCGCTGGACGAGTGTCTGGTGCAGGCAGCGGTCGACCTGTCCGGCCGGCCCTACCTCGTCCACACCGAGCCCGAGATCGTCGAGCTGATCGGGTCGTACGACACGACCCTGACCCGCCACATCTGGGAGTCGATCGTCGCCACCGCAGACATCTGCCTGCACGTGCGGGTGCTCGCCGGGCGCAACGCCCACCACGTTGTCGAGGCGCAGTTCAAGGCTGTCGCGCGGGCGCTGCGTGATGCCGTCGCGCTGGACGCGCGCGTGACCGGGGTGCCCAGCACCAAGGGTGTCCTGTGATGATGACGGTCTATCCGCTGGGCCACCAGGAGTGAAGCGGGTCGTGGTCTTGGACTACGGCTCGGGCAACCTTCGCTCCGCGGAGCGCGCGCTGGCACGCACCGGAGCCGAGGTCGTGGTCACGGCCGACTTCGCCCAGGCGATGTCCTGTGACGGGCTCGTGGTCCCCGGCGTCGGCGCCTACGCCGCCTGCATGCGTGGGATCAACACCGTCCGCGGCGGGACGGTCGTGTGGGACCGGCTGCGCCACCAGCGCCCGGTGCTCGGGATCTGCGTCGGGATGCAGGTGCTCTACGAGGTTGGCGACGAGCACGGCGATCGC
>JBKJLP010000483.1:0-2614 GCA_046596735.1 Mycobacteriales bacterium
CCGGAGGACCGCCGAGGAAGGCGGCGGGCACGAGCATCAGACGCGCGGTCAGCGCCGAGCGTCCTCGATTGTCCGAAGCCGCTCCTGAAACTCCTCGGTGGTCAACTCGCCCTCGGCGTAGCGGGCCTTGAGGACCTCTGCAGGAGCCTCGGTCGAGCCGCGGCCGCTGCTGCCTGTCCCCCGCCTCGTCGAGCCCACGCCGATCACGGTCACCACCAAGGCGACGATCACCAGCCAGCCCCAGCCGCCGTCCATGTGATCTCCACCGAACCCGCCCTGCGCGATGACAACGTAAAGGGCGCTCATGTCAGGCCCTCGAGCGCGTGCCGGCGCTGCTCGTAGTCGGCGCTGTCGATATCTCCGCGGGCGTAGCGCTCGCTGAGGACGTCGAACGGCGTCTTCGGCGACGATCGCCGCCAGCGCCCTCCGGCGGCGAGCGCGACGAGCCCCGCCGCCGCAGCGGCGAGAAGGACGACCAACAGCGTGTTGGCGGCGCTCCAGCCACTGTCGCCGTTCGCACGCGAGGGCGAGCCTCCCATCATCCCGGAGCCGAAGCCGTCGACGCCATCGCGGCCGTCACCCATGCCGCGACCGCTGGTGCCGGAGTAGCTGCCCATCATCCCCATCATCGAGCCGAAGGCGGCAGGCGCCGCGCCGGTGGCGCAGCCGGCGAAGCGCTGGCCCATGAAGACGTGGGCTTGGGCTTCACCTGACTGGCCGCGCATGTTGCGGATCCGCTGGTCCATCGCCTCGTGGTTCGCAGACGAGCCGACCATCCGCCCCATGACGTATTCGCCGATCACCTCGAACTGCCCGCTCGAGAGCTGCTGACATCGCTGCTCGCCGGCCTCGACACGCTGCAGCAGCCGGGCGCCCTGCCGCTCGGCGCCAGCCGAGGCCGAGCCGGGCGCGGCGCTCACGCCCAGCAACGTAAGGATCGTGCCGAGCGTCAGCGCGAAGCGACCGACGTGTTGCCGAACTTGGGGCGCCACGACGGCACCTGCACCGTGAACAGCGACACGGATCCGCAGTCGGACGGTTCTGCGCACCGGTGACGCAGGTGAGGACGCCGATGGATGTGGCGTGAGCGAAAGGACGGGCGAACGGACGGTCGTAGCCATGCTCCGCAACGTAGATTCGTTCCACCCCGGCTCCATCCGTGAGAACTACTCCTACGTTCTGTAGGCACTACCCAGCACAGCGATGCGCCTGCGCCTGCCGGATGCCCTAGGTCGCCCGGCCGCAGCGGTACGGCCCAGATCTCTGCCTTCCCGCCGGACGCATCCCACTCGGAGGCCACCCGCCGTCAGTCACGCTGTTCGTCTCCCGTTGAACGACGCAGCACCGGGGGTGACATGCACGGCGCTCAAGCCTCGGCCGTCGTGCCGCGTTCCGCCGTCTGCTCGAGACGAAGAACTCCCCGTCGGCGCGACCTGATCGATCGTCGGAGTGTTCGTGATTGTTCAGATCCGCTTCCCTACTGTGCATGAGCATGGGCGACCCTGACGACTCCTCCGCCTCGAGCGTGGACCCTGGCGCCCCGGTCGGCCGCCGCGTGTTCCTCTCGATGATGGCGGCCGGCGGCGCCTCGCTGGTCTGGGGTGACAACGTGCTCGGTGCCCTCACCCGGGCGACCGCGCCCGTCACCGACCAACTCCCGGACGCCATCCGCGCCGCCCTTCCCGCCCCGAGCACCGGGTGGCGCATCTACACCGTGTCCTCCCCCATGCCGCGCTTTGACCCCGCCACCTGGCGGCTGCGGATCGACGGCCTCGTCGAGAACCCGATGGAGCTCACGTACGCGCAACTCCTGGCGCTCCCCCGGGTGGAGCAGACCTCGGACTTCCTGTGCGTCACCGGCTGGTCGGTCAAGGACGTGCAGTGGACGGGCGTGCGGTTCGCCGACCTGCTCGCCGCCGCCAAGCCACGCCCCCAGGCCGGTGCCCTGAACCTCGTCAGTGCCGAGGTCCCGTACGTCGACACGTTGACGATGAAGCAGGCGATGGTCGACGACGCGATGCTCGCCTACCAGATGGACGGCCGGCCCCTGAAACGTGTGCACGGTGCCCCGACCCGCGTGGTCATGCCGAAGATGTACGGCTACAAGGGCGTGAAGTGGCTGTCGCGGATCGAGGTCGTCGCGACCGCGGAACCGGGCTACTGGGAGCAGCGCGGCTACGACCAGGACGCCTGGATCGACAGTGCCGATGCCGTCTGACGCGCTTCAGGAGGCGCCGCTCACGACCAGCGTCCCCGCCGCCCCACCGGTGTTCGTCACCCGGTTCACCGCCACCGAGCGGTGGCTGCACTGGGTGCACACCGGCGGCTTCCTCGCGATGCTCGCGACCGGCCTGCTGCTCTATCTGCCGGGGCTGACGGGCGCCCTCGGCTCGCGGCCGACCGTGAAGGCCGCGCACCTCGTCGCCGTCGCCGCTTGGCTGGCCGGGCTCCTGCTCGTCACGGTGCTCGGCAATCGCCGTGCGCTGCTGCGCACCGCCCGCGAGATCGAGCGGTTCGACCCCGACGACATCGCCTGGCTGCGCCACGGCCGCCGCGCGCGGCAAGGCCGCTTCAACGCCGGGCAGAAGCTCCACACCGTGATCCAGGTCGGCTT
>JBKJLP010000040.1:0-2523 GCA_046596735.1 Mycobacteriales bacterium
GCAGAACGACCGGAACCCTTCCGTCGGGCGTATGGACGCTTCAGGTCCGGCAGGAGATAGCGGCGCCATCGCGAAGTCAGAGAGCGTGACGTACGGGTTGCCCGCTCGTTGCACTGCAGGACACCGACGAAGGAGCTCTCCGTGACCCCGCACCGCTTGTTCCGACCGCTTGTCGCCCTGTCTGTTGCGGTCAGCCTGCTGGGTGCGGGCTCAGCGCTCGCGGCGCCGAAGAAGGTCGTGCTCGGCAAGAACCTCGTCGTCAATGCGAGCTTCGAAGAGTCCACCAACGACACCGCGACGGTCAACCAAATCCCGGTGCTCCCGGTCGGCTGGACGTTCGAGGGCTCGACGGTGCTGTTCGACTACAACCAGCGCACGGCGCAGAGCGGCAAGCGCAACGCCGCCATCAGCGGAGCGCTCGGCGGAGGCAAGCAGTTCTGCGACCAGAGCAGCGGCGAGGACAAGTGCGCGCCTAATGCCGCCTACCCCGCGACGCACGCCATCGACGAGGGTACGAACAAGCGCTACTCGATGCGGCCGTTCTGGGTCACCGATAAGGCAATCCCGGTGAAGGCCGGCACGACCTACCGCTTCTCCGCGTTCGCCGGGATGCCGAGCTTGAACCCCAACGCCGGCACGCCGGGCGAGGGTGCCGCCACGCAGATCCGTTGGGTCGACGCCTCTGGAGCCGGCATTGCCATCAGCCAGGGCGGCACCTTGGTCAAGGGCGCGAAGCGCATCCTGGGCTTCAAGCTCGTCACGGCTGACCTCAAGGCTCCCGAGGGCGCCGTCGGCGCCAAGCTGATGCTCGGCTTTACCGACTACAGCCACACCGGCACTCAGATCGCCTTCGACGACGTGAGCTTCCAGACCGTCAACTAGTACGCCCGGCTCGCGACACCCGAGGTTCCGGTCTGACAGGCTTGCGTCATGATCACGCTTGAAGGTGTGTCCAAGAGTTACGGCAGGTTCACCGCCGTGGACGACGTGTCGTTTGTGGCTCAGCCGGGTCGGGTGACCGGGTTCCTCGGACCCAACGGGGCCGGCAAGTCCACGAGCCTGCGGGTCGTGGTCGGGCTCACGCCGGCCGACCGTGGGAGCGCCACGATCGGCGGGCGCACGTACGCAGACATCCCCAACCCTGGGCGCCACGTCGGGGTCCTGCTGGACGCGTCGGCTCAGCATGCCGGGCGGACCGGTCGCGAGATTCTCTCCCTCAGCGCGATGACCATGGGGCTTCCGTCGAGCCGGGTGGAGGAGATGCTCGAACTCGTCGGGCTGACCAAGCCAGAAGCGAAGCGACGAGTGAAGAACTACTCCCTCGGGATGCGGCAACGACTGGGGCTCGCCAACGCGCTGCTCGGTGACCCGTCGGTCCTGGTCCTTGACGAACCCGCCAACGGTCTCGACCCGGCCGGCATCCACTGGATGCGCAGCCTGCTCCGCCACCACGCCGAGCGCGGCGGCACCGTGCTGCTCTCCTCGCACCTCCTGCACGAGGTAGAGATGATCGCCGACGACATGGTGCTGATTGGTCGCGGCAAGATCGTCGCGCAGGGCACCAAGGCCGAGCTGCTGCGTACGGCCGGGACCTTCGTCCGGGCCGAGGAGCCAGCCCGCTTGGCGGCGGCGCTGAAGGCTGCTGGCATGACGTCCGCGCCGTCCGCGGACGGACTGCGTACGGACGTGGAGCCGATTGAGGTGGGGCGGGCCGCGGCGGCTGCGGGCGTCGTCCTCACCGAACTGCGTCCGGCTGAGGGGGCCGGACTGGAAGAGCTTTTCCTCGAACTCACCTCCGAGGATGCCCGCGAGCCGGTCAACACCTGGGGTTCACCGAAAGGAGCGTCCGCATGAGCACGACCACGTTTGCTCGGGGCGAGACGCTTGACGTCTCGGGCACCCACCGCGTGCGACTGTCCCGTCTGGTCAAGGTCGAACTTCGCAAGATGGTCGACACCCGGTCCGGGCTGTGGCTGCTCATCGCCATCGCCGTGCTCACTGTTGCGGCGGTCCTGATTTTCGGCTTCGCGGCGGACGACCGTGACCAGACGTTTCGCAACTTTCTTGGCTTTACGGGCACCCCGCAGGGCTTCTTGCTTCCCGTCCTCGGCATCTTGCTGGTGACCCAGGAGTGGAGCCAGCGGACCGCCATGGTGACCTTCACGCTCGAACCGCACCGCGGTCGCGTGCTCGCGGCCAAGGTCTACGCGGCACTGCTGATCGGGCTGGCAGCCATCGTGCTCGCCTTTGCGGTGGCTGCCCTGGCAACGCTGATCTTCAGCAGCGACGGCAGCAGCGGGTTCGGGGAGGTGGGCGTGATCGGCTTCTTGAAGTTCGTCCTGCTCCAGGGTTCGGGTGTGTTGCAGGGGCTGGCCTTCGGTTTGTTGTTCCTGAGCAGTGCGCCGGCGATCGTGACGTACTTCGTCCTGCCGACGGTTTTTTCGCTCATCGCCAACGTGTGGGGCTTCCTCGCCGACAAGGCGGCCTGGATCGACCTCGGCACATCGCAGCGTCCGCTGTTCG
>JBKJLP010000069.1:0-2560 GCA_046596735.1 Mycobacteriales bacterium
CGACGACCAGCGTCTCAACGACATCGAGACGGCCATCACCGCCATCCGCGCCCACCTGATGCGCGGCGACCTGTCTGACGGGCTCGTGTTCGACGCTGTTCGGATCCGACTCCTCGACATAGGCGAGGCCGTCAAGGCGATCACCCCCTGCCCTATTGGCAACCGAGTCAGGGATCCCGTGAAAGAACATCGCCGCCACGCGGGACCAGCTTGCGCACCGGTAGTTCGACACCGAGCACGCGATCGTTCAGGGAACGGTGATCGACGACCTGGGGCCGCTGCAGGACGCCGTACGGCAGTTGCAGTCACGAGCTTCCCGGGTCAGTAGCGGCGCTCATCTTCGGTTCCGGCCACGCAGTCCGGCCAAGGCTATGAGGCGTTGCTTCATGATCATTTTGCGCCTGGCAGATGCGTTCTCGGCCGATTGGGCGCCAGGTACCCATGGCGGATGAAGGTCCGAGCGCGTCAGTTGATGATCTCGGCGTGCTCATTCGAGAGAAGTTCTGTGAGCCTCTCCCTCCAAGCCTGTAGCGCTTCTGGCGTCAGGCGCGTCCATTCGGTCACTTCGCCGAGAACCCGGAGGGGCTCACGGCTGCGATAAGAACGCGTGGGGTTGCCGGGGAACTTCTTGTCTGTCACGTTCGGGTCGTTCTCGAACGGCCCGGTGGGTTCAACGCAGTACACACGAGGCGCGGGATCACCCGGTGCGAGCTGTGACGCGATCTCGGCGGCGAGGCCAGCTCCATCGACTACGGCGGTGAAGTAGATGTGGTTCATGAAGATCTCGGGTCGGTAGTTCGAGGCGTGTCCTGCCGTCAGGAGCTCACCTGGTCGCAGATCGGCGACGGTTCCGTGGAAGAACGGGCCGCCGTCGAGGGCATCGGGCATCGGCCACTCCTTCAGTCGCTGTCCGGGGAGCTGGGAGTATGGCTCGTGATCGGGGTCTTGCGGCAAGCCCCTGACCGAGCGTTACCCTGACCTTGAAGGCCTCGCAGCTGCTGGCGGACAATGCCCGGCAATGTATCCGGCCCCACCGTCTGCGGGACGCGTATCCGGGCATTCTTCGTGGTTGAGACCAGGCGTTCGCGACGGCCTGTGCACGTGTAGGTCTGGCCCTCCCGATGTACCTTTCAGCGGTGCTCAGGGTCGCGTGTCAGTCGATGATCCTGGTGTTCCTCGCCACCGCATGCACAGCAAGTTCCGGTCACTTGCGAGCAGCGCCCATCCCGATGCGAACGCCTCCGATTCAGGCTGCTACGTCGACCAGAGAGCAAGCGGCGACGTGCCCCTTGGACCGGGGCCTGGAACCAGCGACGCAGGTTGCGTCGGCGCCTCCCATCGCGCTCCCGGTGGGAGTGACCGCCTACGGTGCTCGCCTGTTCGGGACGAGCTTCGACCTGCCTAAGACGTACTTGCTGGTTCCGCCAACATGGCAATGCGCCACGCTGCAGGCAGGGACTGGCCAGACGATCACCGCCGGCCCAGCGCTACCGCCGTATCCAACGATCCCCTCCACCTATTTGAAAGCCGTGGCCAACTACGACGGAGCTGGAGGGGATTTTTCGATCGCGTGTGACTGGTTCAGGTGGGCCGCTCCCGGGAGCAAGACTTTCTCCACGACAGACTGCGCGCCGCCGGGACTTCCGACTGCAACATCCGTGCATCCGATCGTGACGCGGAGCACGGTGCCGCTGATGGCGCTCATCGTCACCCCACCCAAGACTCATGAGCCCGAGGAACTGATGAGTACAGGCCCTAACACCAGGTACGACTTCGGCGTCATGGCTCGCTCCAGCGACGGCAGCTACTTGCAAGGACTGACCTGCGAGCTTCCCCCCAGCATGACCGTTCTGTGCCTGGACAACCTCCGGCTCTTCCTTCAGACCAGCGAGCTCACGCGCCGAGTCCCCGGAGCCGAGGATGACAAGATCGTGGCCCAGGTCGCATCGGTCCTGCGTCTGACCTCCTGACGGCTACCAGCCGAAGCCGTTCGGGGGTGGCTGGGGTCTGCGACAGCCCGACCCCCCAGGAAAGCGAGAACCGGCCCTACCGTCAGCCGGACGATTCGGGCCTGCGACCTCGCCGGATGGCCCACATCGTCGCCCACGGTGCCGCGTCTCTTTGTCCGGCAACTTGCCGCGCAGCTGTGCTTCGGTCGCCAGCGCCCGGCATGACCGTCAGGGATCTTTACCGGGCCCTTTTGTAACTGTTCAGGTCCCTCACGGCGTGGCTCGCTGATCTTGGCTTGAGTCGCGGGAGGCTTTGCCTGTCCGTACTGCGACTTCCCCCGCAGGTAGGTGTTTTTCGTGGTTGATCCGTCGTGCTCACCGATTCCTGACGCTCCTTCGACGGAGCAGTTGTTGATGCTGCTCGCCGAGCGGGACGTGGCGCTGACGCAGCGCGATGCGCTGATCGCCGCGTTGGCGGGTCGGGTCGCGGAGTTGGAAGCGCGGTTGGGCAAGAACTCCCGGAACTCCTCAAAGCCCCCGAGCAGCGACGGCTTGGCGAAGCCGGCACCGAAGTCGTTGCGGAAGCCCTCGGGCCGTAAGCCCGGTGTCCA
>JBKJLP010000197.1:0-11580 GCA_046596735.1 Mycobacteriales bacterium
CAGCCGACCCGCTGGCGACCCGCAGCACCCGATCCGGGTAACGCCGGCGTGGGGAGTCACCATGAGCCTGAGCACCACCGACCGCGATGAGCTCGTCATCGCCGGTCGTTCCTATGCCAGCCGGCTGCTCGTTGGCACCGGCAAGTTCTCCTCTCATGCCGTGATGCGCGAGGCGCTGGTCGCGAGCGAGGCCGACATCGTCACGGTGGCCCTTCGCCGGGTCGACCTCGCGCAGGCCGGCAGCGGCGACGTTCTGGACTTCGTCCCGTCGACGATGACGCTGCTGCCCAACACCTCGGGCGCCGTTGATGCCACGGAGGCCATTCGGCTGGCTCGGCTCGGCCGTGCCGCCACCGGCGGTGACCTGGTCAAGCTCGAGGTCACCCCTGACCCACGCACCCTTGCCCCGGACCCCATCGAGACGCTGCGCGCGGCGCAGGCGCTGGTCGCCGACGGCTTCGTCGTGCTGCCCTACTGCTCGGCCGATCCGGTGCTCTGTCGCCACCTCGAGGAGGCCGGCTGCGCGACCGTGATGCCGCTCGGCGCGTGGATCGGCAGCAACCGCGGCCTGCGCACCCGCGATGCACTCGAGGTCATCATCGAGCAGTCCCACGTCCCGGTCGTCGTCGACGCCGGACTCGGCGTGCCCAGCGACGCCGCTGAGGCCATGGAGATCGGCGCCGATGCTGTGTTGGTCAACACGGCGATCGCCGTGGCGCAGGACCCGGTCACGATGGCGCGCGCCTTCGCCCTAGCGACCCGGGCCGGTCGGCTCGGTCGACTCGCCGGTCGCGGCGCCGTCCGGGTCAGCGCCGAGGCGAGCAGCCCGCTCACCGGGTTCCTGTCCTCGTGAGCCAACCCCCCGGCCGCTTCGCCCAACACCTGGCAACCCTTCCCGCACCGTCGTACGAGGGCGACCTCGACCGCGCCTTACAGCACCCGGGCCTGGACTCGCTGCCGCTGCTGTTGAGCCCGGCGATGACGCCGCGCGTGGAGGAGCTCGCCCAGTTGGCCCGTGCCGCGACGCTGCAACGCTTCGGTCGAGCCGTCCGGCTGTTCGCGCCGCTCTACGTCAGCAACGCCTGCCTGAGTTCGTGCACCTACTGCGGCTTCAGCAAAACTCTCGACGTCGTACGTCGGACCCTGACGGTCGACGAGGTGGAGAGCGAGGCCCGGGCGCTGGTGGGCCGCGGTTTCCGGCACCTTCTCCTGGTGGCCGGTGAGCATCGGGTGGAGGTCAGCGCCGACTACCTCGTCGCCTGCCTGGAGCGGCTGCGGCCCCTGGTCCCGAGCCTGAGCATCGAGACGCAGACCTGGTCCGATGACACCTACACCCGGCTCGTCGCCGCCGGTCTTGAGGGCGTCGTTCACTACCAGGAGACCTACGACCGAGAGCGTTATGCGCAGACGCACCTCGCCGGCTGGAAGCGCGACTACGACCGTCGGCTATCGAGCACCGAGCGAGCCGCGGAGTCTGGCGTCCGGCGGCTCGGCATCGGCGTGCTGCTCGGGCTGAGCCAGGACTGGCGCGCCGACGTGATCGCCGTCGCCGAGCATGCCGCGTGGCTGCAGCGGGAGTATTGGCGCACCGAGGTCACCGTCAGCCTGCCGCGCATCAAGCCCAGTGCCAGCGGGTTTCAGCCGCTTGTCCCGGTGACCGACGCGGAGTACGTCCAGGCGCTCGCGGCCTTGCGGCTGGCCGCGCCCGAAGCCGGCATCGTCTTGTCGACCCGCGAGCCGGCCGCGCTGCGCGACGGACTGGTGCACATCGCGGTGACGTCGATGAGCGCCGGTTCCTCCACTGAGCCAGGCGGTTACGGCACGCCAGGGACGTCGCAGGAGCAGTTCGCCGTGTCCGACGAGCGGACGCCGGCCGAGGTTGCCACCATGCTGACCGACAACGGCTACGAACCGGTCTGGAAGGACGCGTTCCCGCTCCATGCCTGAACATCTCGCCCACGTCGTCATCGTGGGCGGTGGGCTGGCCGGAGCCAGGTCAGCGCAGGAGCTACGCAAGCAAGGCTTCAAGGGCAAGGTGACCCTGCTCGCGGCCGAGCGGCACTTTCCGTACGACCGACCGCCGCTGTCGAAGGGTCTGCTGCGCAGCGCGCTGGACGACGTGACGCTCGACGTCACCTGGGTAGAGCTCGACGTCGACCTGCGGCTCGGCGTGCGCGCAACGGCGCTCCACGACGGCTACGTCGAGACCACGGCTGGCGACGTGGCCTTCGACGCACTCGTGCTGGCCACCGGCGCGCAGCCCCGCCGACTGCCCGGTGGCGGGCGGACCCTGCGCACCATCGACGACGCCCGCGATTTGAGTCGCGTGCTCGTCCCAGGGGCGCGGGTCGTGATCGTCGGCGCCGGCTGGATCGGCGGTGAGGTCGCCACCGTGGCTGCCGGAGCCGGCTGCGAGGTCACCGTGGTGGAGGCCGCCGCAGCACCTCTAGCGGCGCTGCCGCGCGAGGTCGGCCAGCGGGCGATTCCGTGGTACGCCGAGCTCGGCATCGACCTCCGGCTGGATTGTCCGGTGGCCTCCGTCGAGGACGACCTCGTCGTGCTCGACAACGGTGAGCGGCTGTCGGCGGAGGTCGTTTTAGTCGCGGTCGGCGCCGGCCCGGACACCGACTGGCTGGTGGGCAGCGGGGTCGAGCTGGACCACGGCATCCTGGTCGATGAGCACCTGGCCACGTCGGTTCCTGGGGTCGTTGCCGTCGGCGACTGCATCGCCCGCTGGTCTCCGCGCTATCGCACGCTGCTGCGGGTGGAGCACTGGGACGACGCGTTGCATGGGCCAGTCGTCGCGGTGGCGACGTTGCTCGGGGCCCAGGCGGTCTACGACCCGGTGCCCTACTTCTGGTCTGACCAGTTGGGGCACACCCTCCAGTGGGCCGGCTTCGCCCGAGGAGCCGACGCGGTGGTGCGCCGTGGCCGGGTGGGTGACCCCCAGGGCTGGGCCTTTTGCTGGCTGTCGGGGCCGCGACTGGTGGCGATGTTGACCGTTGACCGGCCGAGGGACCTGGTGCAGGGCCGGCGGCGCATCGCGCAGGAGGCCGAGCCCGACCCGGACCGGTTGGCCGACCCGGAAGTGGCCGTCAAGGACGCCTGAGGGGTTCTGGCTCCAAGGTGCCGTCAGCTGGCCTCGCGTCTAGGGTCACGGGCATGTCCAGCGTCCGTAGCCTCACTGTGATCTCTGCCGGCCCGGGGCGGCATGCGCCGCTGCTCGACTACCTGGCTCGGGCCGGGTGGGACGTCAACCCCCCGGCCTCGGTGCCCACCGACGCGGTGCTCGTGCTCAACCCCACGTCGCTCGACGACCTTGCTGAGGACGCGCTGCTGGGCGGCGACGTTCCGGTGCTGCTCGTCGGACCGACGATGAGCTCGGCGCTCACCGACGCCGCTGGCCTGTTGCCGAGCCGACTCACGCCGCTGCATGCGACGCGGGTCCGTCCCGGCCCGGCTGCGCAGGATGTCGCGGCCCGGCTCGGCGGCGACCTCCTCGTGCGCGAGACCTGGCCGCTGCAAGACAAGGTTGCCGATGACGTCGAGGTGCTGCTGACCGCCAATGTCGCGTTCCACGACCACGCGGTCGCGACGTGGCGTGCGTCGCGCCGCCTCGGCGTGCTCACTATCGGTAGCACGCGTGCCACCTTCGCCGATCCGCAGTGGCAGCGCGTGGTGCATCGCTTGCTGCGTCGAGCGATCGGCCTGGTCGACGGCCCCGATGTTCGTGTTGGCATCCTGGGCTACGGCGCGATCGGCCACGAGCACAGTGCCGCGATCGCCCGTACGTCCGGTCTGCGTCTGACGGCGGTGTGCGACCCCAACCCGGCGCGGGTCGAAGCGGCCCGTGAGCTTGCCCCCGACGTCCGCGGCCACAGTTCGGGTGCAGGTCTGCTGGCCGACCCGGAGGTCGACCTCGTCATCGTGAGCACGCCGCCGGACACCCACGCGGAGTGGGCGCTGCGCTCGCTTGAGGCCGGCAAACATGTCGTCGTGGAGAAGCCTTTCTGCATCACCGTGGACGAAGCTGACCGGCAGATTGAGGCGGCGCGCGAGCGGGGGCTGACCCTCGCCGTTTATCAAAACCGACGATGGGACCCGGACTACCTGGCTCTCAAGGCGATCGTGCGTAGCGGCCAGCTCGGTGAGGTCTTCCACTACGAGAGCTTCATCGGCGGCTATGGCCACCCTTGCAACTACTGGCACTCCGACGAAGCCGTCAGTGGCGGAGCGATCTACGACTGGGGCAGCCACTACCTCGACTGGGTCCTTGACCTCTTCCCGCAGGAGGTCGAGTGGGTGTCGGCCACGACGCACAAGCGGGTCTGGCACGACGTCACCAACGCCGACCACAGCCGGGTGCTCATCCACTTTGTTGACGGGGTGGAGGCCGAGTTCACCCACTCCGACCTCGCCGCCGCAGCCAAGCCGAAGTTCTACGTGCTCGGCACGCAGGGCGGGCTGATCGGCGACTGGCGAACGGAAAAGGTCGTTGCTCGGTCCGCCATCGGAACCCTGCTCGAAGACCGCCTCGCCGCCTCTGACAGTCCCGCCGAGCTCCGGGTCTTCACCCCGGACGGCGCTGGTGGCACCTCCGAGACGGCCGTCAGTATCCCGCCCGCTCCGGCCGAGCCCTTTCACCGTCAGTTGGCAGACGCGCTGCTGTCAGGTGAGCCGATGGACGTGACGCCAGCCGGATCGAAGCGCAACATCGCGGTGATGCAAGCCGCCACGCTCTCGGCCCGTCACGGCGGCCGACCGGTGCCGCTGCCCCAGTGAGCGCTCCGGTGCGCTGGGGCTTCCTCGGCGCCGGGATGATCGCCGGGGTGCTGGCGGGCGCCGTACGCGCCGCCGACGGCGCCGAGCTCTACGCGGTGGCAGCGCGCGATCTTGACCGGGCCAGGAAGCTCGCGCCGCAGGTGGCCTACGACGATTACGCAGCCTTGCTCGCTGATGACCAGGTCGAGGCGGTCTACATCTCGCTGTCCAACGAGGCCCACCTGCCGTGGACGCTCGCGGCACTGCGGGCCGGTAAGGCCGTGCTCTGCGAGAAGCCACTCGGGCTCACCGCTGCCGAGGTCGACGAGATGGCCGCCGTAGCCGCACAAACCGGTCAGCTGTTGGTGGAGGCGAGTTGGTACCGCTGGCACCCACGGGTCCGGCTAGCCCAGCAGCGGTTGGCGGAGATCGGTCCGATCCAGCACGTCGCCGCGGGCTTCCGCTTCGATGGCTCGCTCGACGGAAACTTCCGCCTCGATCCAGCGCGAGGGGGCGGGGCGATGTATGACGTCGGCTGCTATGCCGTGTCGGCGTGCCTGTGGGCGATGGGTCGTGGCGTGCCCGACGCCGTCGCCGCACGATCGACGTACGGCCCGACCGGGGTCGACCTCGCGACCGAGGTGATCCTGTCCTGGGATGACGGGCCCGCCGATGCTCAGGTGCGGGCTGGGATCTCCGGTGACGGCGTGGGGCAGCACCTCGTGCTGACCGGCTCGTCGGGGGAGATCGAACTGCGAGATGCGCCCTACACGTCCTGGGTCGACAACGACACCGAACTCTGGGTCTCCGACGGCACCGGCACCGAGCGGATTCCGGTGCCTGCGGTCGACGCGTACGAGGTGATGGTGCGTGAGGTCTCATCGGTACTGCGAGGCGGTGCGGGCTGGGTGCTTCCGCTCGCGGAGTCACGCGACGTCGCCGCGGTCCTCGACGCCGCCCGAGCCAGTGCCGCCGCTGGCGGCAGCGCGATGCCATGCGCGCCTAGGCTCTGAGCATGGAACTGCTGCCCCTGCCCGACGTCGCCGAGCGCACTGGACTCGACATCCTGGCCGTGCGCCAACTGATCAAAGACGGCCAGGTGCTGGCCAGCCGGCGTCCCGACGACAACGTGTTGTGTGTCCTGGCCGACCAACTCGACGACGAGGGTCTGCCGGTCAAGCACCTGTCCGCCGTCATTACGCTGCTGCGCGACAACGGTTACGGCGACGAGGAAGCGTTGGCCTGGCTGACGACGCCGGACGATTCGCTCCCTGGCACGCCGCTGCAAAACCTCCGCGACAACCGCGGCACAGAGATCAAGCGCCGCGCGCAAGCGATGGCCTACTAGCCTCTGCCGCTGCTGGCGCGCGGTGATGTCGTGCCGCTGTTTTCCTCGGGCTCCCTCTCTTTTTTGCGCAACACGACGGCCGCTCCGGCCAGCACCAAAATCAGCCCGCCCAGCAGGCCGATCTCCACCATCGCCCGGGCGAACTCCGGGCCCTTGCTCAGGTAGTCGCTGGGCGCTTTGACCGACAGCACGATGATCTCCTTGATGCTGGCCAGGATGCCGGCGATCAGGAATGGCTCGGCGACGATCTGCCGCTCGCGCAGTGTCATGCGTACCGCGTAGAGCAGCTCCACGAAGATGAAGACCAGGAGCAGGCTGTCGAGCACCTTGAGCATCGAGTCGGGGCTGCTCCTACCGGCGTTGCTGATCAGCTCCTGCCCGGAGCGGAAGGTCACCACGAGGGCGGCGCCCGCGAGCAGGACAGCGATCGAGACGTAGAGGACGTCCTCGACGATCGAGAGCAGTCGGTTGCCGAGTGCCACCGAGGTGGGGACCTTCGCGTCGTCGTCGGACTCGCGTGATCGGTTCGCCATGGCGTCACTATGCCGGGCCGTCGCCTTGCTCGCGCAGCCACCTAGGCTGAACGCGTCGTGAACGTCGTCGTCAACGGACAGGTGTCCGTGCTGCCTGCGGGGATCACCCTGCCCGCGCTCGTGGAGCGCCTCGGCCTGCGGGTGGGCAGCGTCGTCGTCGAGCACAACGGCATGGCGCTGCTGCGTTCTGAGCTCGCCGGGATTGAACTGTGCGATGGGGATCGGGTCGAGCTCGTCCGGGCGGTCGCGGGTGGCTGACGGTAGGCGTCGTCGGGCACGGCTCGCCGACGCCCGCGTCTATCTCTGCACCGACGCGCGGCGCGACCGACAGGAGCTGACGGAGCTGGTCGACGCCGCCTACGCCGGTGGTGTGGATTGCGTACAGCTGCGGGACAAGCGGCTCGAGGCACTGCAGGAGATCGCGCTCTGTGAGGTGCTGGCCGAAGCGGCTGAGCGGCACGGCGCGCTGTGGTCGGTCAACGACCGGGCCGATGTCGCCGCTGTCGTCCGGCCTGATGTCCTTCACCTCGGCCAGGACGACCTCCCGGTGCCGGCGGCGCGGTTGTTGCTCGGTGACGACGTCCTCATCGGACGATCGACCCATGACGAGGCGCAGGTGCAGGCGGCCGCGACGGAGGCTGGCGTCGACTACTTCTGCGTCGGCCCCACATGGCCGACGCCGACCAAGCCCGGTCGACCTGCGCCGGGTCCTGATCTGCTCCGGTTCACGGCAGCGCTGGGGACCGGGCGACCTTGGTTCGCGATCGGCGGCATCGACCTGGGCAACCTCGACGTGGTGCTCGACGCCGGCGCGCGCCGCGTCGTGGTGGTGCGCGCGATCACCGAGGCCGCCGATCCGCACGCCGCTGCCGCGGAGCTGTCCCAGCGGGTGAGAGCGGCGCTGTGAAGGCCATCTACCTGTTGGTGCTGCTGGGTTGCCTGATCGGGACCGCGCCGCTGGAGATCGTGCTCGCCACCAGGGTCTATGCCCGCTGGTGCCGGTTGCTGCTGACGCTGCTCCCGGTGGTCGTCGTCTTCACGATCTGGGATGTGCTGGCTATCCGGGCCGGGCACTGGGCCTACGACCCGCGCCAGATCAGCGGGGTGCACGTCGGCAACCTGCCGCTGGAAGAGCTGCTCTTTTTCCTGGTGATCCCGATCTGCTCGATTCTGTCGCTGGAAGCAGTACGCGCCGTACGAGGCTGGACCGCCGGGGACGAACAGTGACCTACACCCAGGCGGCACTGCTCGGAGTGGCCGCCGCCGTGGTGCTAGACCTCTACGTCCTGCGCACGCGGCTGCTGACCCGCAAGGTTTTTTGGACCGCTTACGCGATCATCGTGTTTTTCCAGCTGGTCACCAACGGCATCCTCACCGGACGCGACATCGTGACCTATGACCCGGCCGCGATCACCGGCCTGCGGATCGTCTTCGCTCCGGTGGAGGACCTGTTGTTCGGCTTCTCGCTGGTCGTGCAGACGTTGGCCTGGTGGATCTGGTGGGGACGCCGGCTGCGTACGGTTTAACGCAGGACGTCAGCGGCGGGCTTGCCATGCACGGACGAGGCCGGGACCGGCGACCGCCAAGCGCTTGCTTTTGCTGACGCTGACCCGCTGACCGAGCACCTGGTAATCGGCCTTGACGACCTCGTCGAGAATCCCGCCGTAGAGAGCCAGGGCGGTCTCGATGCACGGCCGGCTGGTGGGGTGGAGAAGTCGCACGCCTTGCGCCGCCGTCCGATAGATCTCTCGGGTGCGGTCCACCTCGAACGCCAGCAGCCGGCGGATCGGTCCATCGACGACGCCCTGCTCGAGGTGCTCGCGGGTGACCCCGAAAGTCGCGAGGTCTTCAAGCGGTAGATAGAGCCTGCCGCGCTGCAGGTCTTCGCCAACGTCGCGCAGGAAGTTGCTGAGCTGAAAGGCGATGCCGAGGTCGCAGGCGTACGGGTCGGCGATCTCGCGAGGGACGACCGGTTCGAGTAGCGGGACCATCTCGAGGCCGATGACCGCCGCACTGCCGTAGACGTAGACCATCAGGTCGTCATAGGTCTCGTACTCGGTGACGGTGAGGTCCATCCGCATCGAGGTGAGAAATGCCTCGATGTAGTCGAGCGGGATCTCCCAACGGTGCACGGTGTCGACGACGGCGCGGCTGATCGGGTGCTCGCTCGTCCCAGCCGCGACGTCGCGCAGGAACTGCTCGCCCCAACCGATCAGCCAGTCAGCCTTTTCGGCGTCGGTCAATGTGCTGGCCAGGTCGTCGACGATCTCGTCGGCGTAGCGCGCGAAGCCGTACAACGCATGGACGTACGGCCGCTTCCACGCGGGAAGCAGCAACGTCGCCAGGTAGTAGGTCTTGCCATGGCTGGCGTTGAGCCGCCGGCACGCCTCATAGCTTTCCCGGAGCACGGGGTCGGTGATCCCGGCCGCGTCCAACTCGCGAGTGCTCACGCCACAATCCTGTCAGCCAAAGTGACCGACCGTCAGGCCGCGCGGCGCCGACGAGCCCACAGGGCCGCGCCGAGTAGTCCCGCTGCGACCAGCGGAACAGTCGTCTCCAGCCCGGTTGCCGCGAGATTCCCGCTGCCTGCGCCGCCGGCTGGCGGTGCGGTCCGCGGTGCCCCCTCCGGAGGGTTCTGCGGGGCCGCTGCCGTAACGGCCGGCTTCGGTAGGGCGACCTCGTAGACGTCGATGCCGCGGACGTTGTCCGCGGTGTAGACGAGGTTGGTCTTCTGACCGGGGATGACGACCCCGTTGGCATCGCGCTGAGGGACCCAGTAGGCGTCCCACGTCTCCGTCGCCACCGATGTGGAGTAACCGAACTGCTTGATGTTCTTGGCATCGCGCACGTCCATGATGCGCATTCCTTCCTGGTAGTTACCCAGCGCCACGAACCCGTCTTGGTGGAAGTCGAACCAGTGCGCTGAGCAGAACCCGCCGACGGGGGTGGAGACCCCACCGCCGAACTCGGCTGGCGGGTTCGTGATGTCCAGCGGCGAGACGGTACCGACATCCGGCGTGGCGCCAGTCATGTTGCGGGAGCGGTAGCTGGTGGCATCGAGATCCGGGATGTACCAGGTCTGAAAACTTCCGGCCCGATCGCAGAGGACTTCATCCCCGTCGTTGGCGTAGTCCTCCTCGGTTACCAGCAGCACGTTGCCGTTCATCACCGACGGGGGAGCGCCGGGTGCGAACTTCTTCGCGTTCGGCCGCATCGAGTTGTGCAGGATGAAGTCGTTATAGGGCGTCTTGCGGCCCATCTCGTTGGTGCCGGTGACCGGGGTTGGGTTGACCGGGTCGGTGGCGTCAAACGCTTGCGCTCCGCCGGAGCCGGTGTGCCAGCCCAGCACACCGTCGAAGTCCCAGTAGTGGCCGGCCGATCCGATCGCCGGATTTCGCGCGGCGCCGGACGAGGGGACCGTCTTGAGTTCCTTGGGCTTGTCCAGATCAGTGAAGTCGAGAATCGAGAATCTGCTCCCGCCGCCGGCTGTGTAGGCATATCGACAGTCCACCTGGCTCACGCATTGCACGGTGTGCGTGCTCGTGGACGTCTCTGCGCGAGAGCGAATGAACGGGTTGGTGGGGTCGGTGACATCGACGATGAGGAACTCGTCGCCCCCAAGATTGAAGTTCAGCGGGTCGTCCGGTGAGGCCTGGTAGAGGTCGATGCCGGCGATGACGAACCGGACAAGTTTGCCGTCGACGATGCGCTCGCCGTAGGTCATCGACTCGTTCTCGAAGAGGGCGTTGACGAGCGTCCCGGTGATCCTGGGCGCCTTGGGATCGCTGATGTCGAGCACGCTGATCGTGTCGAGGCTCGACACGTACGCGAACGCCCCGGTGTGGGCAAACTCCATCGAGATGGCCAGGGTCTCCGGCAGTGTGGTGACCAGGGAGACGTTGGGGCTCGTGACGAGCGGAATCGGGGCGGCCAGGGCAGCTTTCGCTGCGGTGTGGCGGCTCCCGTCGTGCGCGAGCGCCGAGGCGAAAGGAGTGATGGCTAGTGCCGACGTACAAGCCAGGACAAGGGCGGTCCGAAGAGCGGGCTTCACAGAGGTCCCAACGCATTGACGACAGGCGGTGCTTGATTCCTACCCGCCGAAGCGCCCGGCAAGCCCCGCGCGGTGACGGAGGCCGCCGCGGCGAGGACCAGCACGGTCGGCAGGCCGTACAGCGGTGACCGGATCAGGTGCCGGCCGCTCGGCAGGATCAGCAGGCACAGGACGGCGGACCCGGCCGCGAGGCCAAGGGCTATCCGTCGGGTGACGATGGGTGCGAGGACGACGAGCCCCCAGAGCAGGTACCAGGGTTGGATCACCGGGGCGAGAAGGACCACGATGAGAAAAGCGCTGCCGAGAGAGAGCAGGGCGGTCGGCGGAGTGGCACGTGCGAGCAGGATCAGAACGCCAAGCCCGGCAAGCGCAGGACCGACCGCGTGGGCCGCGGTCTGGTTTCCCAAGGCGGCGCCGATGCCCGTGGTGAGCGACAGCAGGCTGCCGGGCGCTTCGCCGTTGCCGAGCGTGGCTGTCCAACCCCAGCCAAGCCGGGTGAGGCCAGTGAGCACCAGTGCCGCGAGGCCTGCGGTCAGGGCCGTGCCCGCGACGCGCGACACCCGCCAGCCGCCGGCGAGCAGCGGCACGAAAGCCAGGGCGAGCAGTGCCGGTGCCTTCACCAGGGTTGCCGCCGCAATCAAGGCGGCCGCGCCGGCGACGCTGCTGGAGGCGAAGGACAGGCCGAGCACCATCAGGCCGGCCATGAGCAGGTCGTTGTGACCTCCGGCCACGCCGTGCAACAGGACGAGCGGGTTGGCCACGCCGAGCCAGACTGCGCGTCCGGCCGAGGTCCCGTGCGAGTTGGCCAGGCGGATCAATCCCCAGGTGAGCAAGGCAATCCCGGCCACCGCGAGCAGGCGCAGCCCGACCACCGCGAGTTGCGGCCG
>JBKJLP010000224.1:0-4709 GCA_046596735.1 Mycobacteriales bacterium
CGCCGACCTGCACCAGGGCGATCAGGGTCGTGCCAAGGAGGAGGAAGTTGACCGCGTTGTCGTAGGTCCCGAACAGGTTGACGCCGTCCTGCCCGAACGGGTTGCTGGCCAGGATCCAGGTGGTCTGCAACCCGTTCGGGCAGGACGGCGTCAACCTGTTCGGGACCTACGACAACGCGGTCAACTTCCTCCTCCTAAGCACGACCCTCATCTCGCTCGTGCAGGTCGGCGCCATCGTGATCGGTCACGTCCTTGGCGTCTTCCTCGCCCACGACCGGTCGCTGCGCGGCGTGCGCCCCGATCGGGCGACCTACGCCCAACTGCCGCTCATCGCCGTCATGGTGGCCTTCACCGTCGGCGGCCTCGGCCTGTTGTTCGGGGCCTGAGATGCGTGTCGCCGCGGTCCTCGCGCACGGGGGAGGTGCGCCCGAGGCCGCGACGCTCGTTGTCCCACTGCTGCTGGTCGCGGTCTTTGTCTACCTGGAGCGACGCAACATGCGCCGCCGCGCGCAGCAGCAGCAGCGTGAGGCGGATCCGGACGGGAGTTAGGTGGTCCGGCGTGGAGCCGGTTGGCGCTCGCCCTGCTCGAAGACGTCCGAGGCGGCTCCCACCACCAATGGGTCGGGAGTCCCGACCACCTCGTGGTTCTTGTCGGTGTAGTCGAACAGGCTCAGCACGTGGCGCATCGCCTCGAGACGGCCGCGCTTTTTGTCGTTGCTCTTCACCACGGTCCACGGCGCGTGCTCGGTGTCGGTCGCCGCGAACATCGCCTCCTTGGCCCGGGTGTAGTCGTCCCACCGGTCCAGCGACTCGAGGTCGATCGGCGACAGTTTCCACTGGCGCACCGGGTCGACCTGCCGGATGACGAAGCGGGTCCGCTGCTCGGCCTTGGACACGGAGAACCAGAACTTCACCAGGTGCAGCCCGGACCACACCAGCGCCTGTTCAAACTCCGGTGTCCGACGCAGGAACTCGACGTACTCCTCGTCGCTGCAAAAACCCATGACGTGCTCGACGCCGGCTCGGTTGTACCAAGACCGGTCGAACAGCACGATCTCGCCACCGGCGGGCAGATGCTTCACATAGCGCTGGAAGTACCACTGCGTACGTTCGCGCTGGGTCGGCTTGGCTAGCGCCACCACCTGGGTGCCGCGCGGGTTCAGGTGCTCGGTGAAGCGCTTGATGGTGCCGCCCTTGCCGGCCGCGTCACGCCCCTCGAACACCACCACGAGCCGCTCGCCGCTGGACTTGATCCACGTCTGCAGTTTGAGCAACTCGATCTGCAGCAGCCGCTTCTGTTGGTCGTACTCCGCCCGCGGCATTCGTTGGTCGTACGGGTAGCCCTCGCGCCACGTGTCGACCCGGTTGCCGTCCGGGAGCACCAAGACCGGCTCGTTGTCCGCGTCGTAAATGACCCGGATCTCGGACAGGTCGGCAAGCAGGTCCAGCTCTTCTCCCGGACCGGCAGCCACCTGCTGTTGCTACCACCCGGGAGTGAACGGCGCCTACTCGGGCTGCGCCGCCGGCTCTGCTGCGCGGACCGGCGGCGCATCAGCCGGCGGGGGCACGACGGCGACATCGTTGAGCCGGCCCCACTCGGCGGCAAACGCCATCCGCTCGGCGGCGTCCGGGTGGCTCGCGGTCAGCCGCTTCCACCAGGTCGGTTCGAGGTCGGAGATGTTCTTAGGGGCCATCCGCTTCCACACGTCGACCATCGCGCCCGGGTCGCGCAGCAGGCGCAGTGCCTCGAGGTCGGCTTCGCGCTCGTGGTGTCGCGACAGCGCAGCCGTGAGCAGCCCGGTACCCATCTGCAGCAGCGCGAAGAGCGCGAGGAACAGTGGCAGCGATCCCGGGTCACCCAGGCTGTCGACGCCAGCGACATCCAGGAGGGCGTCCCAGGTCGTCAGGGCCTGCAACAGCCCGAACGTGATGAGCGTGGAGACCAGGGCGGCCGGGATCGAGGTGAAGATGTGCTGCAGGCGGTAGTGACCGATCTCGTGGGCGACAACGTGCTCCACGGTGACGGCGGGGTGCTCGAGCATCGTGTCGAAGATGACGACCCGCTTGGTCGGTCCAAAGCCGGCGACGAAGGCGTTGTCGCGGCGGCTGCGGCGGCTGGCGTCCATCGTGAACGAGCCCTTGATCGTGACCCCGGCCTTGGCTGCCACGGCGTCGATGCGGTGCTTGAGGTCGTCGTCGCCGAGCGGGATGAACTTGTTGAAGATCGGCATGATGACAACCGGGTAGACGAACGCCATCAGGATCGCGATCCCCATCAGCAGCAGCGTCGCGTAAAGCCACCAGTTGTCCGTTGCGCGGATCACGGCGTAAACCGGGATGAAGATCGCGGTGAGCAGCAACACCGTGACGAAGAAGTTCTTGATCTGGTCGAGCACGAACGTCTTGGTGGTCGTCGTCGACAGGTCCCACCTTTTGTCGTACGACAGGGCGACCCAGGCCGAGATCGGCAGGTCGAGCAGCGAGCCGAGCAGATTGATGAAAACGACACCGACGAGCAGCCCTAGCGCCCAGTTGCTCACGCCCAGGCTGTCGAGCAGGTGAGGCACGGCCGCGGTGCTGATCAGCACGACAAAGAGCACGAGCGTCACGGCGGTGCTGACCAGCCCGAGCCGCTTGAGCGGCCGCTTGTACTCCCGCGAGCGGGCCACCTCGGCCTCGTCGAACCAGTCGGCGGCGTCTGCTGGCGTACGACGCCACAGCGGCGGGCGCTGGTCCTTGACCGGTGCGGATGCGGTGGTGCTGCTCATGGAACCCCCCGACACGCCCGGCCGATCCGGTCGCGGGGGGAGGTTATCGGACATTCCCTCCCCGATTCCAGGCCCGGAGGGCGAACCCAAAGCGGACTTGCGTCGTTGGGCATGGCAGGAGACGGTGCATGCACCGCGAATTCAGTACGAGCAGGAACGCTGTCGAGACGAGCAGGAGCGCATTCGTGATCCGCAAGCACCTGGCCATTGCCCTGGCCTTGGTCGTCGGTTCTGCCGGCGCTGCCCTCGCCGCGACCGCCGCGACGGCTCCGCTGAGCAGCCAGCTGGTCCGCACGCTCAAGGACGCTCCGTCCTGTGGCGGCAAGGGCTTCAGCCTGATCACGACGCCGTCCACGAAATCCGGCTACCTGTGCGTGCACAACCGGTTCGACCCGATCGGCCCCGGACCGGCTGCGTTCCCGCAGCCCAGCGTCAACGGCGTTTCGGCCGCGCGCGGCCCGGCGACCGCCAAGGTCCCCTGCTACGGCGACGGCCAGACCGGCCCCCGCATTCAGATGATCTACGGCTACTACGACGGGCTTCCCAACCGCTCCAAGACCGTGATCGCGCAGATCCAGAAGCAGATGGCGCCGCGGATGCAGGCCGTCATCAACGCGCAGGGACTCGGCCGCGACCTCGGGCTGCGTTTCGCCATGACGCCAGGCTGCAAGGCCATCGACGTCAAGGTCATCAAGTTCCCGGAGAGCGTCCAGGACGCCACCAACCCGATGGACCCTGGCGGCCAGATCGGTCGGGCCGCTGACTACCTCGCGTCGAAGGGTTATGACCGCGCCGACCGCAAATACCAGATCCTCTGGGACGGCTACAACGGACCCGCCTGCGGCATCGGCGAGGTCGTCATCCTTGACCCGGTCACCTCCGCGCCGGTCTCACCGCTGAACGACGGCAGCCCGACGCTCGGCTCGCGCACCGCTCCGCCCGAGGCGTTCTCCGCTAAGTACTCCATGATCTTCAACCACGCCGGTGGCAAGACCGGTCCGTCGTGCTTTGAGCGCGGTCAAAGTGGTGTGACGGTCCAGATCCACGAGCTGTTCCACACGCTCGGGGCGGTCCAGCTCGACGCCCCGCACGCCGACACCGGGCACTGCTTCGACGCTCCGTCCGTGATGTGCTCCGGTGGGACCGAGGGCTACGGCCTCGGCATTCAGATCCCGGCCTGCGTCAAGGTGCTCATCGAGACGCTCGACTGCGGCATGGATGACTACTGGAACCCCAGCCCCCGCGCCGGCGAATACCTCAGCACGCACCTCAACATCGCTAAGAGCCAGTTCTTCGGGCCGCAGCCGCAGGACACGCTCGCGCCCGCACCGCTCTAGATCCGCTCCACCTGGCGACACAGTGGTGACTGGTCGCACGTACGACGACGCGCGGCACGCTCAGCAGCGCTGGTGGCGCGCGCCAACGGTGCGACAAGTCGCCCGCTCCCAGGAGCGTGAGGGGGACCCCGGACGGGTCCTCTCTACCAAGCCCGGGCGGCGGGATCAGCCGGCGCCGGGGGCGAGCTGCAGGTTGGCGAAGCGGCGGTAGTTGTTGCACACGTTGGTGTTGTTGCGCAGCGAGTAGATGTCGGCGGTGGGGAACTTGCCCGGCAGGTAGCGCTTGCCGCTGCCCACCATCCGCCAGCAGCCGTTGTCGCGAGCCTCTTCGGTCTTCTGCGTCGGGTCCCAGTGCTCGATGACCGAGTCCTTGACGCAGGTGTAGTCGGACGCGAGGTAGTAGCAGGTCGGCAACTGCGCGTTGGTGCTCTCCACCAGCGGGATGGCGTGGAAGCCCTGGTCGACCGACTTGGGCGTCAGGTTGGGACCGGCGACCTGGATGCCGGTGTAGAGCTGGCGCAGATCGTTGTAGGAACCGCAGGCGAACGCCGACACATCGCTGGCCGGGGACTGCTGGTCGACCGTGCGGTACTCCTGGGTGCAG
>JBKJLP010000230.1:0-5631 GCA_046596735.1 Mycobacteriales bacterium
CCGCGGCCTGCAGCGTGGCGACAAAGTTCTTGAGGACGGTGGCCGCGGCGGCGGCCACGTCCACCAGACTCTGTGCAGCAGCCAGGTCAGCAGTCGCCTGCGTCAGCGTCGCTGTCGCGGAGGTGGCGGCGGCCTGCGCCGCGGCCTGCGCTGACAGGGCCGCGTTGTAGGTCTGCGCCAACACCGGGTTGGCGGCCAGCACCTGCTGGAAGGTCAGAACACCGACGAGGGCGTTGACGCTGGCCGTGGCGGCAGCGAGGTCGGAGTTTGCCTGGGTCAGGGTGGCGTTGGCGGCAGTGGCATTGGCGGTCGCGCTGGTCACCGCGGCCTTGAGCGGAGCCAGCGCCGCGGTCTTCGCGGCGAGGTCAACCTCGGCAGCAGCCAGCTGGGACTGCTTGCCGGTCAGCTCGGTGGTCTTGGCGGCGAGCGCGGCGGCCGCATCATCAACGGCCTTCTGCGCGGCGTCGATCTGCGTCTGAATCGCCTTGCTGGCGGCATCGAGTGCCTGCTGGGCGGTGGTGACCGCCGGGTCGATGAGGTTGAGCTCCTTGAGCAAGGTCACCAGCGTCGACACGGGCAGCGCCGTGAGGTCCAGCCCGAGGGCCCCCAGCAGGTCGGCGATGCTCGGCAGCGCGAGGTTGCTGACCGTCACCTCCTTCTGGCTCAGCGCCGAGGTGCCGTTGACGATCGACGAGACGCCGACCGTGCCGGCGAGCGCGATCGGGAGCCCGAGGACCGAGACCGTGCCGAGCGACGGGGCGCCGGCAGTGGACGCCGCGCCGTTGTCCGTGGACGTCGAGACGTCGACCACCGGGCTCTGCGCTGAGGCCAGCGCGCTCAGAGCAGCGGGGATGGTGCCACTCGTGCTGAGCGTGGGGACACTGGCCGGGGAGTTAGCCGGGGTGACCGTCTGCTCCCCGTACGCCGTGCCGTCGACCTTGATCGGTGTGACGACCACCTTGGCGATGGCTTGGTTGACCGTGTCGCTCGTCAAGGCGACGCCGCCCACGGTCACGGCGTGGCCGGCGAGGGCGAGGTCGAGCAGGCTGAGCGCGGAGGTCGCGGTGCCGGCGGCTGGCGCGGGGACGGGCGTGGCGGCCGACGCGGCGGCGGCAGGTCCGGCGACGCCACCGATCAGCATGGCCGCAGCGACGGCGGTGGCGAGGGGGCGAGGGCGCACGGGAGGCTCCAGGAGGTTGCGGCTGCCACGGGGGTCCGCTGCAGGTCTGCCCGCCACGATCTACCGTTTGTCCGCAATGAGCCATGGCTCATTTGGGCCATTTTCGACTACCTCAGCAGGTGCCGCAGAACGTCCGCCGGGCGCGTGTTGGGCCATCCGGCCGAGTCCTGCGTCCTGGGCGGCCCCCTCGTCCCCACCGTCCCGGCATGTCCGCATTGGTCCGGGCGTCACCGTTGGGCGGTTTCGTCGTTAGCCACGCCAGACAGGTCCTGCCACCGGGCGGGCCGGCATCGTGGGAGCGTGTGGCATGGCCGACAACACGACGAGCAGTACGCCGCAGGGCGGACGAGACCGACTGCTGACCCCGGGCGAGGTGGCTACCCTGTTCCGGGTGGACCCCAAGACCGTGACGCGGTGGGCCTCGGCCGGTCGCATCGGCAGCATCCGGACGCCCGGCGGACATCGCCGCTTCCGCGAGTCCGAGGTGCGCGCTCTGCTCCTCGGTGGCGGTAGCGGCTCGGGCGCCGTCGCCGTACCGACCCAGACGACGGCGACCACAGCGCCGCTGGCCAGCCCTGGGACGAGTTCCGCGCCGGTCAGTTAGCGTCCATCCGCTCGACAGCGAGGGAGGAGTGTCCGTGCTTTTCCTCGGCGGCATCGGCGTCGTCTTCGAACTTCTCCTGCTCGCCTACTGCGTCCTCAACATCGTCACGACACCCGAGGACCGGATGCGCAACCTGCCCAAGCTTGGCTGGCTGGTCCTGGTGGTGGTCCTGCCGCTGGTGGGCGGCGTCGCTTGGCTGGTGGGTGGGCGCCCGCTCACCTCGCAGCGTCCCGGCGGGCTGCCGTACAAGGGCAACCGCGGTCAGTTCCCGGAGTACGACCGTCCCGGGCGGGCGGCCGCGCAGAATCCGGACGACGACGACGCGTTCCTGCGCGCGTTGCGCGAGCGGGCCGAGGAGCAGCGCAAGCGCGCGGCGGAGCAGGCACGGCGGCTGCGCCAGCAGGAGGACGAGGCACCGCCCGCCTGACCTACGCGTACGAGTGCAGGCCGACCACAAAGATGTTGACGTCGTAGTAGTCGATGATCAGCGCAGCTGCGGCCGCGACGGCAACCCACGCGGCCTTGCGGCCCTTCCAGCCGGCCGTCGCTCGAGCATGCAGGTAGCCGGCGTACAGCACCCAGGTGATGAACGACCAGGTCTCCTTGGGATCCCAGCCCCAGTAACGACCCCACGCCGCCTCAGCCCAGATGGCGCCGGCGATCACCGCGAAGGTCCACACCGGAAACGCGAAGGCGATGACGACGTAGGTCGTCCGGTCCAGCGATCGCGCGCTCGGCAGGCTGCGGCCCAGGCTGACCGGGAAACGCACCCGCTGGCCGACGTCGGTGCGGGTGTCGAACCGCTCGCGAATCAGGTAGAGCAAGGCGAGCACCCCGGACAGCAGGAACGCGCCGGAGGCCGTGACCGCCGCCGCGACGTGGATCTTGATCCAGTACGAGTTGAGCGCGGGCACCAGCGGACCGACTGCGGTGTAGAGCACGGTTCCGGCCAGGCCGAGGTAGAGCACCACCGGCAGCATCACGAAGGCGCCGAGGCTCCGGTCGACCCGGCCGCGGGCGACCAGGACCAGGAAGCAGGTCACCGCGACCAGCGCTGCGGTGCAGGAAAACTCGTACATGTTGCCCCACGGCAACCGGTCGGCGGCGACGCCGCGGGTGATGACCGAACCCAGGTGCAACGTCCAGCCGAGGACGGTGAGTCCCAGCGCCACCGTGCCGGCGAAACCACGGGACTGCTGGTCGGGAGTGGGTGACGACGACGAAGGCGGGACCGCCGGGGCGCCCGCGCCGACGAGAACGCGCTCGCGCGGGCGCGCTGCCGCGACCGTGCGCGACCGGCGGCTGGCGTTGCTGCCGGCGAAGCCGAGCATCGCCAGCGCGTAAACCACGATCGACGCGAAGAGCAGGGAGTCGCTCAGGCCGGCCACATCACTCCTGTCCGCCCTGGCGGGCAGCGTGCTCGGTCACGCGGGGGCCACCCAGTCGCTCGACCAGGTCTTCGAACTCGGTACGGAAGGTCTCCGGGTCCGTGCGAGCGAGTCCGGCGACCTCGACCACGGTACGTCCCGAGGGGTCGTCCGCGCCGGCCGGGAGGGCGCGGACCCAGAGTCGGCGACGGCGAACGAACAGCGACAGGCACAGGCCCAGCACGATCCCGACAGAAGCGACCAGAGCGATGAGCTTGCCGGGGTCCTGGGTCACCTGGAAGGTCGCCCACTCGGTGGTACGCAGGTACGTGATGCTGCCACCGCCGGGCAACTGCCAGGTCTCGCCAGGGCCGATCAGATGCGGCGTACCGTCGTCGATCGGCGTGAGGCGGCGCTTGTCCAGCTCGTAGACCGAGCCGGGCAGACCAGCGTCCAGGCCGAGGTCGCCGCGGAAGGCGACCAACGTGAGCGCCGGATTGGTCGCCGCTGGGTGTGCGGACGCGACGTTGCCGGTCGCGTTCTGCACCGTCGTCGGGGTGAAGACGCCCTCGAAACCGAGCTGCTCGCCCCGGGTGTCGGGGACCTTGATGACGCACTGAGACAAGAACTTCGGGTTCTGCGGGAGGCACGGCACGGACTGCGCGGGGAAGGCCAGTTCGCCGGCGGCGTCGCGCACCTCGACCACCGGCGCGTAGCCGTGGCCGATCAGGTAGACCTTGGCGGCGCCGACGTGGAGTGGGTGGTTGACGCGTACGTCGTAGGGCCGCAGCGGGGCGTCCGGCGTGGGCGCGTAGCGGATCAGGCCGTTGAAGGTCCGGGCCGCGCCGTCCGGGCCGTACGTCGCCCGGAAGTCGTCGAGCACGAAGTTCAGCGGCACCAGGCTTTTTTCGCTGAACCGCCGACCGGGCTTGATGTCGTCGTAGTTGAGGACGGCGTTGGCGAAGCCGCCGCCCTCCTTAATCAGAACCGTCCCCTTGACCCCGAAGAACGCCCCGATCGCGATGCCCACGAGCAACAGCACCAGCGACACGTGGAAGATCAGGTTGCCGGTCTCGCGCAGGTAGCCGCGCTCGGCGCAGATCGCGTCGCCCCGCTGCACCCGACGCCAGCCGTGCAGGGTGCGTCGCGCGTCGGCCAGCGCCTCCTCGGGCGTGCCATCGACCTCCCAGCGAGCGCTGACCGCAAGCTTGCCCAGGTGCCGCGGCGCCTGGGGAGGCGGCTTACGCAGGGCCCTCGCGTGCAGCCGGATCCGAGGGACGAGGCAACCCGCAAGCGAAAGGAACAGCAGCAGGTACACCGCGGCGAACCAGGCCGAGGCGAAGACGTCGAACAGCGACAGCCGGTCGAGCAGCGGACCGAGCGACGTGTGGTCGGCCAGGTAGGAATCGACCTGGACCGGGTTGAGGCTGCGCTGGGGGAGGAACCCGCCAGGGACCGCGCCGAGCGCCAGGAGGAACAGCAGCAGCAGAGCCGTCCGCATGCTGGTCAGCTGTCGCCAACTGCGCCGCAGCGGCGCGAGCAACTGGCGCGACCGGAGCGGGCCGACCGGTGCCGGCGCGGTGGACATGGTGACGGCGTCGTCGAGGACGACATCGGTGTCGAGGCTGCTCGTCGTGGTCATACGGCGGTCGTGAACCCACCAATGAGGACCCGCAGATGGATCGTGACGTCGTTCCAGACGCCGGTGACGAGCAACACCCCGACCAGCACGAGGAGAGCGCCGCCCACGTTGGTCACCAGCCGGTAGTGCCGCTTGACCACGGCGAAAGCACCGAGCGATCGGCGGAACGCGAGCCCCGCGGCGATGAAGGGCAGCCCGAGGCCGAGGCAGTACGCAAAGGTCAGCGTCGCACCGCGACCAGCGGTGCCCTGGGTAAAGGCGAGCCCCTGAACGGCGGCCAGCGTCGGCCCCAGGCAGGGCGTCCAGCCCAGGCCAAAGACGATGCCGAGCAGCGGCGCACCAGCGATGCCGACAGCTGGCAGCCGGGTGATCCGGGCCTGCCGTTGCAACCCGGGAACCAGGCCCAGGAACGCCAGCCCCATGATGATCGTGACGACGCCGAGGATCGGCTCGACGACCGTCCGGTGGTCGATGAGCAAGGACCCCAAACTGCCAAACAGCAGCCCCTCGCTCACGAAGACCAGGCTGAAGCCAAGGACGAACAGCACGCTGCCGGCGAGCACGCGTCCGCGCCGATGCGCGGTGACCGGCTCGGTGCGTACGAGCGTGTCGCCGTCGGCAGAGCTGGCGGGTGGCGGCTCATCGGCAAGGTCGGCGCCGCTGAGTCCGGTGACAAAAGAGAGATACCCGGGGACGAGCGGCAGCACGCACGGCGAGAGGAAGGACACGAAACCGGCGGCGGCGGCGAACACCACGCCCAGCACCAGCGGTCCGTCGGTCACCGCGCTGGTGAACGTGTCGGCGATGCTCATGTCAGCCTGGCTCGCCAGCGAGGACC
>JBKJLP010000379.1:0-3322 GCA_046596735.1 Mycobacteriales bacterium
CTCAGCTTTTTTTTTTAAATGAACCAACTCGCCGGTGATCATGCCGTAAAGAATTTTGGCAACGTCGAACGACGAAAAATTCAGCTTCCTGCCGATGTCGGCAATGGACCGTTGACCGTCGATGCAGGTGATCAGCATCCACTCCTGAGGGTTGAGGTTGACCTGTTCATGACGGTTCTCGCGGACCATCAGCTCCGGGATCATCTCCACGGAAGCAATCTTTTTGGACAGCACTCGCCACTCGTCGAGCCGGCGCGCGGCTTCCATCAGCAGATTCGTATTCGATTTCGTGATGGTTTGCCGGTCGGGCTCTTCGCCTGGGGTGAACTGAAAGTCGCCATGGTTCCAGATGGCCAGCGAGTAGATCGCCTCCTCGCCAACCAGATCACTCACCGTGGCATGGACCATCTGTCCGTTCTTGAGAAAGATGAACCCACGATCGCCCTCGCGGGAGAGTGTGAACTTGCCCGTTTTCCCCGAGACGCTCACCAACTGGATGATGTCTGGCAAAGGCAGTTCTTTGAGCGATCCCTGGAAAGCCATTTCACTCCGAACCCGATACAGTTTTCGCAAACAACCGAGGACAGCGGCCAGAAATCGTAAAAATCACGGCGCGAGCCGGCTGGAGGCGGTGACTCGAAGCGTAACGCAGCACCCCAGTGGCGTCAAGAAGTAGTAAATCCTTGCACTTCACGTCGTTCCACTGCACTCAACACCCACATTCCGAATGCGAATCCCGCTGCCAGCCCCGTGGCCAGACGCAGGTCGTTCGTACTCTCGCGCAAACGCATGGCCTGAGTAACGCCGTCCACAGCCAAGGGAGTGATCATGACATAAAGAATTCTTCGAAGCACCTTCTCCCGTGCAGATGGCACCACTGAAAAGGCGACCAGGCCCATGAACAGACCGGCGTAGATGGCGGTGCAACGCGCGCAGATCGGCATGGGGACGGCCCACACCTCGAGGCAGCGGCTGGGGATTCCATGGCAGATCACCCGGAACAGCAGCCGCCATTGCATCGAAGCCCCGTGCGCGATCGCCCAGGAATCCGCGAGCGCGGCGATGAGGATCAGGAGCGGAATTGTGGCGAAGACCGCGCCGGCGATCTTCGTGTCCCGCTTCAATGCACCGCCGACTCGCGATAGACCTGCGCGAAGGCATGCGTCGCGATGACCATCGCCAGAAAGCCTGTGAAAAGCAGGCCGACGCAGAGCAGGATCATTCCCAGTTGCGCCGCGAAGGAAGCGACGAAATAGACGACGATGGCCAGGGCGTAGTTCGCTGCATTCGTTCGAATGTAATTCCATATGCGGGAGAACTCGAACGCGGCGCCGAAGCGGCGCTCGACCACGGCGAAGGTCAGAGCGGCCGGGAGCCAGACACCGAACGCCAGCTCGATCGGCAGGAGAAGGCAATAGAGGCAGCCACTGAGCCCGCCGGTCATCGCGCCCATGTTCTCGCCCCCCGCCGCTCCAGCGATCACGGCAGGGACCATGACGGCGCCAATCAGCAGGATCAACGGGATCATGTAGACAAAGCCGATTGCCGCGAGAGTAACTCCTTCACTGAAATATTCGCCGAGGTCCTGCCACTCGGGCAATGGTCGCTCATCGCGCGCGACGACGTTGCGGAACAGCCGCGCACAGTAACCGAGGAGGAAGAAAATGCCGATGATGAGAAACGCAGCGAGGTAGAACAGCCCTCCCACGAGGACTTTCCTTACCCAATCAGGATCTTCGAAGGCAAACGTGAATGGTTTGGCGAAGTCGAAGCGAGCGGCAGCAGGACGGGGGGGAGGTGGTGGCGGAAGCGCAGGTGGGCTGGTGCCGAGCTCAGACATGACCATAGTTTAGCTCCAGTTCCCCCCGGGCATTGCACACACGCGCTGCCATCGGTCAGAAATGCCTGGAAACTGTGCGGACAGGGCTACGGCCTTCGCTGACGGCAGAATTCGCATGGGGAACGACAGTTTTCGGTCATTTCAACGGCCGGTCGGCAGCAGTCGTAGAAACCTGGAACAAACGTCAGCCGTCTGAAACTTGTAGCCAGACATTGGAAGACCAACTCGATTTTCTCGGAGAAGAAAAAGAAACCTGGCAGAACGGGGTGAGCTGGCCCGTCATCTTCTCGATCGTTGTCCATGCCCTGCTCATCACATGGTTCTTCCTCGGTTATCACCCCGTCACCAACGGGAAGGCTTCACAACCGATCCCTCGCTACATCTCGCTGTTGAAACAGAACCCGGAGTTTGTTGAAGCTCCAGGGAAGAAGGTGGCCACCGCGCCGCTGACCGCGCCGTACTCGGACGCCAATCGCAAGGCAGCAATGCCCAAGCCGACCGGTGACAAGGCCACGCAACGGCCGGGAGAGGGAGGTCTTTACACGCCTTCCGCACCGCGGGGGGCTCGTCAGGAAGCCACTTCGACCGCGGACCAGGCAGCCCAAGCTGCCGAGGAACAGCGCGCCGAGCAGTCGCCGGCCCCCTCGAAGCCTCCCGCCGACACCCTCACCTATCGCCCCCGCACCGCGACCACGCAGGCGGCAGCGGCCGGCCGCGTGGACTGGAAGAGCGCGATCAAGGAAGTGGGGAAAGTGGCATCACTGGGCGGAGACCAGGGAATCGATCTCGGCAACGCTTCAGGTGGCGAGCGGGGGTACGGCGAGACCGGACCGCTCTCGTTCGAGAGCCAATGGTTCGACTGGGGCGACTATGCCCAATCCATGGTCAGTCGAATCCGTGTGAACTGGTACGCCAAAATGCCTGAGCTGATCAAGAGCGGCATCAAAGGCGTGGTCACCATCCGCTTCACGATCCGCCGGGATGGCGCGATCTCCGATGTCACGATCGTCAGCAGCTCGGGCGTGCCGCCGTACGACTTCGCCGCAAAGAAAGCGATTGAGCTTTCCTCCCCTCTCAACTCACTCCCTGCTGATTTCCCCAAGGAGAGCGAGCGCGTAACCTGCATGTTCTTCTACAACCAGGAACCGCCCGCCCGATGATCAGGCAGAGCTGCAGAATTGCGCGAGTTGCAGGGTGGCAGGGTTTCAGAGAGAGCAGACCCGACAACGCCACGACGATTCGAACGAGATATGAAGCCGGGTGAATTGCTTGCCGACCCGGTTGATGTGACAGACCTCGAATCCCGAGCGGGCTCCAGGAAATCACGGGACCTGCTGTCAGGGTAATCGGGAGCTCTGCGACTTTGATCCGCTGCAGCCGGCTGGGGGGCCTGAACAGCCACCGGAACGAGCAAGCGCGCACTACAATCCTTACGATGTCGCTTCAACGCACATTCTCACGGGTTGATGTCAACCTGCTGAC
>JBKJLP010000450.1:0-2619 GCA_046596735.1 Mycobacteriales bacterium
CCGGGGACCGAAGGCGGGGAGTACGTCGGTGGCGTGATCGTCGAGCCGGCGGCCGCGCCCACCTCCGGCGGCATCAGCGCCGTCACCCGTGTTGCCATGGCCGTCTACCTCCGGGTGCCTGGCGGCGCGCCCGGCGCCACCCCCGGTCGTGGCCGTCCCGACGGGACGCTCGTCGTCACGCGCCTTCGGCCGCGGTACGACGGGTCACGTGTCTGCCCCGTCCTCAGCTACCGCAACGAGAGCCAGGACATCCTCGATCCGCAGGCGCGGGTGCGCACGTCCGGACCGTTAGGCGGCGTGTCGTACCGCCGCCAGCGAACCGGTGCACTGCTGCCGGGAACGGCGGCGGACGTGCAGCTGCCGTGCCTCAAGCGGCCTCTTGGGCCAGGACGGCTCGAGGTGCGCCTGGTAAGCCCGAAGGGGGAGCAGGTGCAGGCCGTGACGTTTGTGTGGTTGCCGTTGCCGTTACTGATCTCGCTGCTGCTGCTGCTTTTGCTGGTCGCTGCTCTTGTCACGACCGTCGTCCGCGGCTGGCTCCGCCGCAGGGCTTCGGCCGAACGCGTCGCCTAGTAGTTCTTTCGAGCTAGGGGCTGACCACCCTGATTCAGCATTCGCCTGGTTCTGATATCCGTCGAGACATGGTGTGTTCGCCCCACCTGCCTAAGGACATGTCATGCGTGTGCGTACCGCTCTCGCTGTCACCGCCGCTGTCGTGGTGGCATCCGCCGGCGCCGCTTCGGCGGCCGCGGGCGACCCTGGTCTCGGCTCGGCGGTCGACGTCGTTGGCGCGACGGCCATCGCCGGCCCGCTGTCCATCGCCGGCGCCGGCCTGACCGTGGGCACCTCGCTGACTCAGGCGCCGGGTGCGTTCGGCAGCGCGATCACGGGGGGCGTGCTTGCGGTGAGCGATCTGCGCGCCTCCACCGCCGGCTGGTACGTCACCGCGGCCTACTCCGCCCCGCCGGTAGCCCTCGTCGGCGCTACGAGCCTGGGCGGCGCCAACGTCCAGCTCACCACGTCCAACGTCGTGCCCGACGCCGTGCAGGGCGGTGTGCTCGCGAGCAACGTCTCGCTGGTGACGGACCAGAGCCTCGGCACCCCGGTGACGGTCGCGACGACCGGCCTCAACGCCGGCTCCGGCCTGACCTCGATCAGCACCGCCTACAAGGTCCGGATCCCGGCCAACGTGTCGACGCTGGGCGTCTATGCAGGCACGGTCACCTACACGGTCTCCAGCGTCCGGTAGCCGATCTTCGCAACCCGCTACCGTTGCCCCCATGCTGGAGATCGTCTACACGCTGATCCTGGTCGGCGCGTTCCTCGTCATCGGGTGGTTCTCGATCTACGCGGTCTACAGGCTCTATCAAGGCCAGCGCTAACCGCGGTTAGCATCCGCTTGTGGACTTCTCGATCACGCCCGAACAGGAGTCGCTGTTCGACTCGATGCGCCGGGTCGCCCGCGAGGTGGTCGCCCCCGGCGCCGCCGTACGCGACAAGGAGGGGCGCTGGGACCGCGAGGTCTGGACCAAGCTGGCGGCGGCGGGCGTTGCGGGGATGCCGATTCCGCAGGAGTACGGCGGGTCCGGTGGCTCGATCCTGGACTGCTGCCTGGTCAACGAGGCGCTCGCCGAGGGGGGCCACGACGGCGGTCTGGGCCTGTCTCTTGGCGCGCACTGGGTCATCGGTGCCGTACCGATCTGGCTGCACGGATCCGAGGAGCTCAAGCGGCGGTGGCTGCCGGGCCTCTGCGACGGCACGTACATGGGCGCCTGGGCGAGCACAGAGCCAGAGTCCGGATCCGACGCCGCCTCCTTCAAGACCACCGCGACCCGCGACGGTGACGAGTTCGTCCTCAACGGCACCAAGATCTTCATCACCAATGGGCCGATCGCCGACGTCTGCAACGTGCTCGCCCGCACCGACAAGGGCCCCACAGCGTTCTGCGTCGACACGAAGACACCTGGCTTCGTCGTCGGCCGCGAGCTGGACAAGCTCGGCTGCCGGAGCAGCCCGACCGCCGAGATCCACCTGCAGGACTGCCGCGTCCCGGCCAGCAGCATTCTGTCGGTCGAGGGCGAAGCGCTCTGGAAGGTCGCGTTCGAGTGCTTCGACTGGGAGCGCACGGTCATGATGGCCGGGTCGATCGGCGGGATGCGCGCCACGATCGCCTCGACGATCGCCTACGCCAAGCAGCGCGAGCAGTTCGGGAAGCCGATCGCGCACTTCCAGGTGATCGCCCACAAGATCGCCGACATGGAGATCAACTACCAGGTCTGCCGCAACGCGGTCTACAAGGCTGCCTGGCTGAAGGAGAACGGCAAGGAGCACCAACTCGAGGCGTCGGTCGCCAAGGCCCTCGTCGGCAAGCTCTCGGTCGAGAACGCCCTCGAGTCGGTCCAGATCCACGGCGGGTACGGCTACCTCAAGGACTTCCCAGCCGAGCGGGCGCTGCGCGACTCGAAGCTGTCGTCGATCGGCGGCGGCACCACCGAGATCCAGAAGATGATCATCAGCCGCCTGATGCTGGCCTGACCACCCGGTCGACTACCGCGGCTGCGGGCGCTCCTCGAGCGCGATGTTGGCGATGGCCACCCACCGCAACGCGGACGGACACGGCCA
>JBKJLP010000481.1:0-4477 GCA_046596735.1 Mycobacteriales bacterium
GCGCCTCGCGGACCGTGCCCTTCACCAGCAAGGCGACTGCGGTGCCGCTGGCCAAGGCCTGTGCCCGCGTGATGCTCGGCGCCACCATCGCCGAGCTGCGCGTCGAAGGCATGCTGCCCAAGACCGGCGACGGCGGCACACTGCCGTTCGATGCCCCGATCTCGGTCAAGGAAGCGGTGCTGCCCTTCGGTCGCTTCCTGGGCGTCGACACGATCCTTGGCCCCGAGATGAAGTCGACGGGCGAGGTCATGGGTATCGACACGGTCTTCGGAACGGCGTTCGCCAAGTCGCAGTCCGCGGCCTACGGATCGCTGCCGACCAAGGGCAAGGTGTTCGTGTCGGTCGCCAATCGCGACAAGCGCGCCATGCTCTTCCCGGTCAAGCGGCTCGCCGACCTCGGTTTCGAGATTCTCGCCACCGAGGGCACCGGCGATGTGCTGCGCCGCAATGGCGTCGCGGTGACGATCGTCGGCAAGCACTCGCACGGCCACGGCGACGACATCGTCCCGATGGTGCTGGCCGGCGAGATCGACCTCATCTTCAACACGCCCTTCGGCGTCGGGAGCCGTCGCGACGGCTACGAGATCCGTACGGCGGCAGTGACCCGCGGGGTTCCGTGCATCACCACGATCCAGGGCGCGTCGGCCTGCGTTCAGGGCATTGAAGCCCTCGTACGCGGTGACATCGGGGTGCGCTCGCTGCAGGAGCACCACGCGATCCTCAACGCCGGGCGCGGCTGATGCCGATCCAGGTCCAGGGTGAGGTTCTGAGCATCCGCAAGGCGGGCGCCTACTTCGCGATGACGATCGTCGCCCCCGGGATGGCGGAGCTGACCAAGCCGGGTCACTTCGTCGCCCTGCAGGTGGGTGGCGCCGAGTCGAGCATGCTGCTGCGTCGCGCCTTTGCGGTCTACGACGTCAAGGAGCGCGGCGTCTACGGCGGGACCGTCGACATCGTTTTTGCCGTGCACGGCAAGGGAACCGCCTGGCTGGCCGCCCGTCGGCCCGCCGACAAGATCGACATCGTCGGCCCGCTCGGAAAGCCCTTCCGACTGCCGACGACGAAGGCCAACGCGACCCTGGTGGCCGGTGGTTACGGCGCAGCTCCGCTGCTTCCCCTCGCTGCGGCATTGCGCGAACGCGGCTGCCGGGTCGACTTCGTCCTCGGCGCCGCTAGCTCGGACCGGCTCTTCGGTCAGCTCGAGGCCAAGCGGATGGCCTCGTCCATCGCTGTCACGACCGACGATGGCAGCGCGGGGGAGCGCGGCCGGGTAAGTGACGTGCTGCCGGCCGTACTCGACAAGACCCACTGCGACGTCGTCTACGCCTGCGGGCCGATGGCCATGCTGCAGGCGGTGTCAGAGATCTCGGCTTCGCGAGGCATCCCGTGCCAAGTCGCCGTCGAGGAGTCGATGGCCTGCGGTGTCGGGGTCTGCATGACCTGCGTCCTGCCCGTGATGGGTGAAGACGGACTCAGTCGCATGGTCCGCTCCTGTGTGGAGGGACCGGTTTTCCTCGGCGACCGGATCCGCTGGGATGACGTGGGCACCGTGCCCGAGGACGTGCTCGGCGCCCCCATCTCGGCCGGCGGAGGGCACTGATGGGCGACGTCGTCCTGCGCCACCCCACGCGGCCCCCGCTGCCCAACGTCGACCTGTCGACGCGGATGGCCGGGATCACCTTTCCCAACCCGATGTTCACCGCCAGTGGCTGCGCCGCTGCCGGGCAGGAGCTCGATCAATTCTTCGACGTCGCCAGCATCGGCGGCGTAGTCACCAAATCGATCATGTTGGCTGCCCGGTCCGGTCGGCCGACGCCGCGGATGGCCGAGACGCCGAGCGGGATGCTCAACTCGATTGGCCTGCAGGGCCCGGGCATCGACGCTTTCCTGGAAAGGGACCTGGCCTGGCTGGCGTCCCGCAAAGCGCGGGCCGTCGTGTCGATCGCCGGCGGCAGTGTTGAGGACTACGCCAAGCTCGCGACGAAACTGCGCGGCAACCCCGCGGTCACGATGATCGAGGTCAACATCTCCTGCCCCAACGTCGAGGACCGCGGGCAGGTCTTCGCCTGCGATCCGGCTGCGGCCTCGGCCGTCATGCAGGCCGTCCGCCGTAACAGCGACAAGGCCGTGCCGGTCTTTGCCAAACTCTCGCCGGACGTGACCGATATCGCCTCGATCGCCAAGGCCTGCGTGGACGCCGGAGCCGACGGGCTCTCGCTGATCAACACCCTGCTTGGCATGGTCATCGACACCACCACGATGCGACCCGTGCTCGGCGGGGTGACCGGGGGCCTGTCCGGGCCAGCGATCCGCCCGGTTGCGGTGCGCTGTGTGTGGCAGGTGCGGGCCGCGCTGCCGGACATTCCGATTCTGGGCATGGGCGGCATCCGTACCGGTCTCGACGCCCTGGAGTTCCTCCTCGCCGGCGCCAACGCGGTCAGCGTCGGGACCACGGTGTTCGGCGATCCGAGCGCGCCCGTCCGCGTGCTGCACGAGCTGGCGCAGGCCCTCGCCGACCGAGGGATCGACCGGCTCGAGGACGTCATCGGGCTCGGCCATCGACCACCGGCGCTCTCGGTTCCCGAGTCGCCTGATCCGCTCGGCGACGAGCTCATGGGGGAGCGCGCATGACGCAACAGGCCAAGGCACCCATCGCGGTGGCCCTCGATGCGCAGGACGTCGAGACGGCGGCCCGCTGGGCCCAGGCCGTCACTCCGTACGTGTCCGTCCTCAAGATTGGCCTCGAGCTGTTCTGTCGGACCGGTCCTTCTGTCGTGGAGTCCGTGCGTGGCGGCAGTGGGGTCGGGCTCTTTCTCGACCTGAAGTTGCACGACATCCCCAACACCGTCGCCGGCGCTGCTCGCTCGGTGGCCCGGCTCAAACCGACCTACCTGACCGTGCACGCGAGCGGTGGGCTGGACATGGTGCGGGCCGCCGTCGAGGCGGCTCCGGACGTCACGATCGCCGCGGTCACCGTCCTTACCAGCATGGACGCGGCGGCGCTGAAGGACGTCGGCCTGGCCGGACCGCCCGCTGACGCGGTCCGTCGTCTTGCTGACCTGGCTGTGTCGGCGGGGGCGGGTGCGCTGGTCTGCTCGCCGCACGAGGTCGCCCTCGTGCGCGCTGAGGTAGGTCCGCAGATCGTGCTGATCACCCCCGGCGTCCGGCCGGCCGGGGCAGACGCCCAAGACCAGGCCCGCGTCGCGACCCCGGAACAGGCGATCGCCGACGGCGCGGACCTGCTGGTCATCGGACGGCCCATCACCGGGGCGGCCGACCCGGGCGCGGCCGCGGCGGCGATCGCAACAGCGCTGCTTCGTCGCGACTGAAGGCGGCCGATCGAGGGGTGCGCCGTTGCCCCCGTCTGGCGTGGTCGCTAGGTTTCTGTTCTTCCGACTGACCGCCCACCAGCAGATGAGGTGTCCCAGGTGGCTTTGCCGCCCCTCACGCCGGAGCAACGTCGGGCAGCCCTGGAGAAGGCGGCCGCGGCCCGTCGCTCACGTGCGGATCTCAAGGTGCGCCTGAAGTCCAGCGGTACCAGCCTCACGGAGGTCCTCACCAGCGGGGACAGCGATGACGCGATCGGCAAGATGAAAGTCGAGGCCCTGCTCGAAGCCATGCCAGGGGTCGGCAAGATCCGGGCCCAGCGGATCATGGAGCGGTTGGAGATCTCGCCCTCCCGGCGGGTCCGGGGTCTGGGGGCCAAACAGCGCCAAGCGCTCGAGCGCGAGTTTGGGACCGGATGACGCCAGCCCGGTTGACGGTCCTGTCCGGGCCGTCTGGGGTCGGCAAGGGCAGCGTCATCGCGGTGGTGCGCCGGGACTACCCGCAGGTCTGGCTGTCGGTCAGCGTGACGACCCGCTCGCCGCGGCCGGGGGAGCGGGACGGGGTGGAGTACCACTTTGTCGATGACGTGGAGTTCGCCCGGATGGTGGCCGCCGGCGACCTGCTCGAGCATGCGTCGTACGCCGGAAACAGTTACGGCACGCCTCGCGTCGCCGTGGAGGGGCAGCTCGCCGCCGGCACCCCGGCACTGTTGGAGATTGAGCTGCAGGGCGCCCGGCAGGTGCGTCGGGCCATGCCGGAGGCGCAGTTGGTGTTTCTGGCGCCCCCGAGTTTCGATGAGTTGGCCCGTCGACTGACCGGCCGTGGAACCGAGGATCCGGAGCGAGTACGACGACGGTTGGACATGGCCCGGATCGAGATGGCGGCGGAGGACGAGTTCGACGCGGTGGTCGTCAACGACGATCTCGAGCAGGCTGCGGCCGCGCTGGTAGCCTTGATGCAGATCCGTCAGGTCTGACTTCCCGCACCAGCAGTAACCAAGGAGCACCGTGTCCGGCACCGTCGCGAACCCGATCGGCATCACCAACCCTCCGATCGACGAGCTCCTGGCTGCGACCGACTCCAAGTACAGCCTGGTCATCTACGCCGCCAAGCGCGCGCGCCAGATCAACGCCTACTACTCCCAGCTCGG
>JBKJLP010000071.1:0-4332 GCA_046596735.1 Mycobacteriales bacterium
GCGCAGCCCAGGTCGGCGCGCTGGCCCAACTCGCGCTAGCCGGCGCAGAGGGGAGATTGCGGACGGCGGCGCCCAAAGCGTGACGACCCTGCGGTCGCCCGAAGAGCCTGCGCCACAGCGACATCAGGCGCGCGCGGGCTCGGCGGCGTCGATCTGGTCGACGACCGAGTAGAGCAGCGCCAGCAGGACGGCCTTCACCGACTCGCGGTCGGTGGCGTCGCACGGCACGACGGGAACCTCGTCGCCCAGCTCGAGCGTCTCGCGTACGGCGTTCTCGTCGTCCGGGTCCAGCCCGGCCGAGCGGTTGAGCGCGACCACGAACGGGACGCGGGCCATCTTGCGAAACGCAGCCAGGATGCCGACGGCCTCCTGCATGGAGTCCTCGCGGGCAGAGTCGACGAGGAGGATGTAACCGAGCATCCCCTCCCCCAGGATCTCCCACATGAAGTCGAAGCGGTCCTGTCCGGGCGTGCCAAACAGGTAGAGCACCAGGTCGCGGTCGATCGTGATGCGACCGAAGTCCATCGCGACCGTGGTCTCGGCCTTGCGCGACTTGGTGTGATCGGTGATGTCTTTCTCGGTCGACAACACCGTGATCTCGCTGATGGTGCGGATCAGCGTGGTCTTCCCGGCCGAGAACGGCCCGGTCACCACGATCTTCACGGCCGTACCACCGTGCTTGCGACGGCCACGTGCTGGCGTGCTCATCTACAGCCCCCTTACGCCGGCGATGAGCCGAAGCAGCAGGCTCTTATTGACACTGGGATCACGTTCGATGTGCGGCGCCGCGCTGGGCGCGACCTCAGCAGAAGGCTGCCTGGCCGTAGCGCCGTGCACCTCACCGACTGAGCTGGAACCGCTGCTGGCGGCCGCGACGGTCGCGGCAACCCGCTGCGCCCGGGCGTAGGCCGGCTCGGGCTCGGCATGCTCGGGCTGACGCTGCGGCGTGAAGGGCTCGGGGCGTTCCGGGATGACCGGAGCGGGGGCCGGGGCCGCAGGGACGCGTGCCGCAGGCAGCTGGGGCGCAGGCTCGGGCTTCGGTTCCGGCGCGCGAGCAGCAGGAGGAGTCGGGGCAGCAGCCACCGGAGCACCGCCCTCAAGCTCAGCCAACAGCCGCTGCAGCCCGCTGAGCGGATCGGCAGCCGGCTCGTACGTCAACAGGCCGCGGGCGACCAGGGCGCTGAAGGCGGTGACGACCGCGTACTCCCCCCGGCCGGACAGGGCCACGAAGTCGGCGATGGTGCGACGGCCGTCGACGAGGCCGAGCAGGGCCCACTCATCCCGGGTGAGTACGGGGTCCTCGGCAGGTGAGGGAACGAGCGAAACAACAGCGTCCGGTGCAGGCACCTCGGCGCCAGCGAGGGAGGCGATGCGGCGGCGCGCTTCGGCGACGATGTCCTCGACCGGCAGCACAGCGCCAACGTCATCAGGGTTCGCCTCGTCGACGACGAACGCGAATTCACCCTCCGGCCAGCGCAGCAGGTCGAAAACAGTGTCCGTGGCCTGCTCAGCAGCGATGGCGCGCAGGTCCGCTGCCGAGACTGCCTGAGCGTCGGCCAGCGCACGGCCGAGCCCGCAGGACTCAGAGAGCACGCGCTCGACGGCCTCCGCGAGGGCGTCCTCGTCCACCAGACCGGCGCCCACGATGCGACGCCCGAGGGCCTGCCGACGCACGTCCGAGCGCCCACCGGTCACGGCGCCCTCGTGGAGGTGCACGACACCGTGATCGTCAGCGTCTCGGCGCAAGTGCAGCGTCCCCGTCTTCTTCGTGAAGCTCAAGAGCTGGAAGATGTCGGGGAGGCTGAACGCGTCGAGCGTTCCCTCAAGCCTCATACGTATCCGATCTCGGCGTGGCAGTGGTGGGTCAGGACCAGGTGGAGGCGTCGCCGTTCGGCGTGCTCCCCGTGGGGGCGTACGACGACCAGGCGGCAGGCTCTGCAACGGCACTCGCGGGCGGGACGTAGGGCTCGTACGCATCGGTGGGAACAGCCTGCAGGACCGGCTCGGCGTAGGCAGGCTCGGCATAGACCGGCTCGGGGGCGGATACCGCAGGCTCCTCCTCGCGCAGGGCGTCGGCGACCGCAGCAGCGGCCCTGCGCACCTCGTACAGCATCATCCCGACTTTGGCGCCCTGGGCGGCCACAGCGACAAGGACGGCTTCGTTGTCGGCGGAGATGAGAAAGACCGTGCCGGTCTCACCTTCGATGTAGACCTGCGAAAGCTCGCCGCGGCCCAGTCCCTGAGCAGCGCGCTCCCCCAACGAGAGCAGCGCGGCGCTCATGGCTGCCACCCGGTCCTCGTCCATGGAGGGCGGCAGCGCGGAGGCCATGGGCAGGCCATCGAAGGAGACCACGGCGGCGGCCTCGATCTCGGGGGTCTGCGAGAGCAGCCCGTGAAGGGCGCGGTCCAGCTGCTCGGAGCGGCTGCCTGCGTGCAGGTCGGTCATGCGAGGTCTCCTTCCGCGGCAGCCGTGCGCACGACTGCTGACACTCAAGCCTTCGGCGGACTACCGCGCAGGCTTGAGGGCGCCTCGCATCGCATCCACCGGAGCGGCCTGTCCGGTCATGAGGGTCACCTGGGCCGCAGCCTGGTGCAACAGCATCGCGGCGCCGCTGACGACCACCCCGCTGCAGGCCTGCGCCAAGGCGGTCGGCCACGGGTCGTAGACGACGTCGAGCAAGGCCGGGACGTCTCCGACGTGCGGCGCAATCGCGTCGGCCGCCCGCGCCGGCAGCGTCGAGATCAGCAGATCGCAGCCGTCGAGCGCCTCGGGTGACCACGCCACCACCTCGGCCTCGGGCGGCAGGGCGGGCGTCGAGCGCGCCACGACGGTGGGGCGCGCGCAGCCCAGGGCGGCCGCAGCAGCGAGCGCAGAGCGGGCTGTCGCCCCGCTGCCGAGGACGACGACGCGCGCAGCGCGGGTGATCCCAGCCTCGGCGAGCGCCGCCAGCATCCCCGCGACATCGGTGTTCTCGCCGTGCCGGGCCGGCAGGAGCACGGTGTTGGCCGACCCCGTCGCCTGCACCAGGTCGGACGACGACGCCAGCAACGGCAGGACCGCCGTCTTCAGCGGCATCGTCAGCGACAGCCCCACCCAGCTGGCATCGAGGCTCGCCAGAAAGCTGGGCAACCCGGCCTGGTCGACCTCGATCGCGTCGTACGTCCAGTCCAGGCCGAGCGCTGCGTAGGCCGCCCGATGCAGCGCCGGGGAGAGCGAGTGCCCGATCGGCGAGCCCAGGACGGCCGCCCTCAGAAGATGCCCTCGGCGATCGACTTCGCCTTCTGCCGCAGGAACTCTTGGTAGTCAGCGGTGAACAACTGCGTGCCGTCCTTGTCGGCCAGCACGTAGTAGAGCCAGTCCGCCTCGGCCGGCTCTAGCGCCCCCTGCAGCGCCTTATCGCCGGGAGAAGCGATGGGGGTGGGCGGCAGCCCACGGTTGAGCCTGGTGTTGTACGGAGTGTCCTTCGCGAGCTCGGACTTCTTCAGCCCGCCGGAGGTGCGCCCCAGGCCGTACAGGATGCTCGCGTCGATCCCCAGCGGAATGCCCTTGTCCAGCCGGTTGTAGACGACCCGCGAGACCTTGGGGTATTCCGATTCCAGCCGGCTCTCCCGCTCGATCAGGCTGGCCGTGATCACGATCTCGTACGGCGTACGGCCGATGGCGGCAGCCCTCGCCTCCAGCTGGTTGGCGTCCGCAGCCTCCTTGAAGCGCTCGATCATCAGCTGCAGGACCTCGATGGCCGTCGTGCCTGGGTCGATGTCATACGTCGCCGGAAACAGGAAGCCTTCGAGCCGGTTTTTGGCGTAGGTCGGCAGTCCGAGCGCGGCCGGCTTAGCTGCGGCGGCCTTCAGTTCGGCAAGTGGCACCTCAGTGTTTTTGGCCACCAAGGCGACCGTCTGCTCGACCGTAGAGCCCTCCGGGATGGTGACCCGACCACGCAGGCGTGCGCTTGGGTCAAGCAGCAGCGCGAGCGCCGCCTTGGCACTCATCTGCAAGCGAAGTTGGTAAAAGCCGGGCTGGATCGCCACGGACGCGGGGTCGTTCGCGGCCGTGGACCGGAAAGCCTCCGCGCTCTTGACGATGTCCAGCGCGGCTAGCGTCCGAGCGACGTCCGCCGCGGTCTCACCGGGCTTGACCTGCGCGACGACCTGGCCGCTGCCGTCGCCGCTGTAGTCGGGCGCGGAGGAGAAGTGCGCCTTGACCCGGCCTACGCCGTAGACCGCGCCACTGCCGAGCAGCGCCAGGACGACGATCACGACCAGCACAGCCACCCCTCGGGGCACGCGGGGCGAAGCGCGGTGCGAGGACGGCTCAGCAGGCTCGTGTTGCAG
>JBKJLP010000259.1:0-3426 GCA_046596735.1 Mycobacteriales bacterium
TGCGCCATGGCGTCGACGGATTTGCGGAGCGTCGCCTCGGTCGGCGAGCCGAAGTTGATCAGGTACGGCGCATGGACGAAGACCGGGATCCCCGCGTCCTGGCAGCGGCCGCGGAACTGCTCGTCCTGCTTCGGATCCCCCGCGCTGGGAGCCCATCCGCGTGGGTTGGACACGAACACCTGCACCGCCTGGGCGCGTACGTCGGCCGCGTAGGCCAGGCCCTTGGCGAGTCCTCCGCTGACGGGGACGTGCGCCCCGACGGGGGACGGCTTGCGGGGAGGCACCGGATCAGGGTGCCAGAGAGCCGTACGGGGGTCAGTAGACCCCGAGCGTGACGGTGCTGCCCTTGGGCACCTTGGAGCCGGGCTGAGGGCTTTGGGTCCTGACCGTATTGGCGCCGGGGAAGCGGATGGTCCGCGTCTTGAGCCCCAGGGACTCCAGCTTCCTTTCCGCGTCCTGGCGGCTCATCCCGCGTACGTCGGGAACGGTCACCAGCGGCGGGCCCTTGCTGACCTGGAGGGTGACGGTGCTGCCCTTGCCAGCGGTCCCGGAGTTGGGTGATTGGTCGACGACGACACCCTTGTCGACCTTGTCGTCGAAGACCTCCGTGCTCGTGGGCACGAACCCGGCTTCGGTCAGGATCTGCTCTGCTTCGGCCTGCTTCTTGCCCCGGACATCCGGCACCTCGATCTGCTGGACGCCCTTGCTGAGAACGAGTGCGACCGCGCTGCCCGGGCGGAGTCCCCTCCCCTTGACCGGACCGGTGCGGATCACCGTGCCGACCGCGGCGCTGGAAAACTCCTTGGTCACCGGCCCTACGCGCAGCCCCACCTTGTCCAACTGCTCGGTCGCGGCCTTCTCGGTCGAGCCGATCAGGTCGGGGACCACCCGACGATCCGGACCGCGCGACAACACCAGCGTTACGGCGCCGCTCTTGCGTACGCGGCCGTTGGGTTTGGGGTCCTGGCGCAGGACCAGCCCGGCCGCGACGTTCTCGCTGAAGTCAGGGTCTGGGGATACCCGGGCGTCCAACCCGGCGGCGTCGAGCTTGGCCTGGGCGGCCTGCTGGGTCAGGCCCAGCACCGCGGGCGCCGCGGTGTAGCGGCCGCTGCCGAGGTACCACCCGCCAGCCAGGGCCATGATCGCCAGCAGGGCGATGACTGTCCCGGCCACCAGCCCAGGACGGCGACGTCGGCGCGGTTCGGCCCGGGCCGCGGTCATGGGTGGCGCGGGTGGCGGGGTGCGCCTGATGACCACGGTCTCGTGCGGTCCGCTACTGCCGACCGGATCGGGCGGCAGGTCGCTGCGCACGGCGCGCAACTCCGCGAGGAACGCCCCGGCATCAAGGGGACGGGCAGCGGGGTCGCGCCGGGTGGCGCTGACCACGAGGTCATCGACGGCCTGCGGGATGCCTTCGACCACGGTGGAGGGCGGGGGCACGTCGTCGTTGACGTGCCGGTAGGCCACCGACAGTGGGGTGGCTCCGCCGTACGGAGGAGCGCCGGTGAGCATCTCCCAGAGCAGGATGCCGGAGGCGTAGACGTCGGTCCGTGGGTCGGCTGTCCCGTGCTCGACCTGCTCCGGGGCGAGGTAGGCAACGGTGCCCATCAACAGGCCGCTCGTGGCGGTGATGGTGGACGTCTCGATGGCGCGAGCCAGACCGAAGTCGGCGACCTTGACCCGGCCGTCGTCGCCGAGCAACACGTTTTCGGGCTTGACGTCGCGGTGGATCAGGCCGGCACCGTGGGCGGCGGCCAGCGCCCGCAGCACCGGCTCGAGCAACTCCAGTGCGCGGCCGGGGGGCAGCGGTCCGCCGTCGCGGATGAGGTCGCGCAGCGTCCGGCCCGCGACGTATTCCATGACGAGGTAGGCGGTGCCGGTCGCGGCGTCGGTGCCTTGGTCGTGGACCGCGACGACCTCGGGGGTCGATAGGCGAGCCGCGGCGCGGGCTTCGCGCGAGAAGCGCTCGACGAACTCGGGGTCCTCGGCCAGGTGGGAGCGCATCACCTTGACGGCGACGACCCGATCGAGCCGGGTGTCGGTGGCGGTGTAGACCGTTGCCATGCCGCCGCGGGCCACGGGTCGGTCCAGCCGGTAGCGCCCATCGAGGAGCACCCCGACGAGTGCGTCGGTCGTGCCCTGCGCTTGACCGTCCACGACTGCCGAGTCTAGGTCGGTGGTGCTCACGATTACCGGAAGCGCGCCCGGAGCGCGGACACATTGCGGATGTAGGTGGTCGTCTGGGGGAGCACACCGCGGGACCGGATGGAGCCCAATCCTTGGTAATACCCGGCCAGCGCCTTGTCCGGCGAACCCGTGGAGCTCACGAGGCGCTTGAGCAGGAGGACCCCGGCCGTGATGTTGTCCTGCGCCTGACGCAGGTCCAGCGACCGTCCGTAGACGCGGCTGAGGGCTCGCCCTGTCGACGGCAGCACTTGCATGATGCCGATGGCGTCGACGGGCGACACGACACGCTGCTGGAAGCCGCTCTCGTGGTAGGCGACAGCCAGCGCGAGCGAGGGGTCTACACCCATCTTGCGAGCGGTCTTGGCGACCATGGCGCGGGCTTGGCTCTTGGAGGGCTGACGGTGCTTGGCGAGATAGACCCGGTGGGTGGCGACCGAGCGGCGCACCTTGTCGGAGATGCGCAGGCCGGCGTTGTGCGTCTCGCTGGCTTGGGGCGCGGCGGTGGTCGTACGCACGGTCGTCGGGATGGCGAGCTTGCGGCCGATCTGCACGAGGCCGTTGCGGGGGAGTTTGTTGCGCGCGATGAGGGTCTGCACGCTCACCGAGTGGCGTTTGGCGATCAGGGTGAGGTTGTCGCCCGAGCGGACCGTGTAACTGCGCTCGTACGTACGCGTGGTGGTGCTCCGGGTCGTGCGGGCGCTGGCCGTGGCGGTTCCCGGCAGCCTGAGCGTCTCGCCGGCGTAGATCATGCCGTTGCCAGGCAGGTCGTTGAGCGCGATGAGCGCTGAGACGGACGTGTGGTGCTGGCGGGCTAGGTCGCCGAGCGTGTCGCCGTACTTCACCTTGATCACCGAGGGGGCGCCGGCGGTGAGCACGGCGGCCAGGGTGATCAGGACTGCGGCGGTCCGCAGGATGGGCGTCGTGCCGGTCATCGCAGGGTCCAGAGATCGACAGCAGGGGGTCATCGAGCGTGGTGCGTGCACAGAGGCTGCCCGAGCACGGTAGACGGGTGGGACGGATGTGACAAGAGTGATCAGTGTGACTGAGCTCGCTGAAGCCCGTGGGTGAGCGCTAGAGTCGGGCGCGTACCGGGGAGCCTGCGGACGCAGGCTGAGAGGCCAGCCGACCCGCTGGCGACCCGCAGCACCCGATCCGGGTAACGCCGGCGTGGGGAGTCACCTGTGAACGTGAGCACCACTGACCGAGATGCCCTGGTCATCGCTGGCCGGGCATATGCCA
>JBKJLP010000300.1:0-3966 GCA_046596735.1 Mycobacteriales bacterium
GTTCAGCGTGACGCGAATCCATGCCGACATTGTGATGCACATTTGCCCAGAAGTAGTTGATTTCTGTCAAGTACCTCCTCACCCCGGGACAAATCCGTCTCATGTCTCGCATTCCGACACGGGAGTCAACCTCAGGCCTCCGCAGTGGGCGCTCAGCGGTGGGCGCCGGGTGTCTTCTCCTCCGGCGCGTAGCCGTAGCCGTATCCGTAGCCGTAGCCGGACCCGTAGTTGCCGCGGCCCCTCTTGGGCACCATGTTGAAGACGGCGCCCATCGTGGTCGCCCCCACCGCCTCGAGCCGTTCGCGCGCGGCCCCGATCTGCTCGCGCGTCGTCTTGCCGTGGCGCACGACCATCACGGCGCCATCGACCTGCGAGGCGATGAGGGCGGCATCGGTGACGGGAAGGAGGGGAGGCGCGTCGATGATGATCACGTCGTAGGCGGGGCGGAGCTCGGCGAGCACGCCGGCCATCGACTGCGACTGGAGGAGCTCTGAGGGGTTGGGCGGGATGGCACCGGCGGCCAGGAAGTGCAGGCCCGAGGTGTGGGTCAGGATCACCTCGGAGGCGCTCACCTTGCCGACCAGGGCGGTGGTGAGCCCGACCGCACCGTCCAGGCCGAGCAGCGAGGCGGCCTGCGGACGACGCAGATCGCCGTCGATGAGCAGAGTGCGCTCACCGGCCTGCTGGAGTGCCAGGGCGATGTTGACCGCGGTCGTGGACTTGCCTTCGCCGGGCAGTGCGCTGGTGACCACGATGGCCTTGGACTCGGCATCGATGTCGACGAACGAGAGGTTGGTGCGCAGCACGCGGAAGGCCTCGGCGCGCGCCTCGTGAGATGCGAGGTCGGTGAGCAGCGGACGCTTGCTCACTTCGGTGTCGAAGGCGACGGTCCCCAGGATGGGTGCCCGCAGGGCTGTCGTGAGGTCGTCGGCCGACTTGGTGCTGGTGTCGAGCAGCTCGCGGACGACCGCGAGTCCGACCCCGAGCAGCAGACCCAGGACGAGGGCCAGGCCCATGTTGCGGACCGGGTTGGGGGAGATGGGGCCGGTGGGGAGGGAGGCGGCGTCGACGATGCTGCCCTTGAGGACCGGCTTGTTCTGTCCGGGTGGAGTCTCGAGCTCCGCGATCAGTGCGACGAGCTCCTCGCCATAGATCTGGGTGAGCTGCTGGGCGACGACCGGGTCCGGGTCGGTCACCGAGACGTTGAGCAGCACCGTCTCGGGGGAGGCCTGCGCCGTCACCTTGGCGGCCAGCTCGCTCGGGCTCAGCGAGGTGCCGGAGGTCGACACCACGCGCGTGGCGAGCTCGGTGCCGGTGGCCAGGTCGGCGTACGACGACAGGCGCTGGCTGCTGAACAGGTTGCCCTGATAGGCCTCGCTCGACGACGAGGCGTTGGTCGAGATGAAGAGCTGACTGTTCGACTGATACTGCGGGGTCGTCCGCCAGGTGATGAGCGCCGCTGCCGCCAGCACGAGCACGAGTGTGGTGACCACGAGCCTCCAGCGTCGGCGGAGGATCCGCAGATAGTCGGCAAGTTCCACAGTGTTCCGTTCCCCGGGGCGAGTTGAGCCGTCAGTGTCAGCCACGGGGGGCGCGGGCAGCAACTCCACGCCTTGGACGCCGGTTACCAAGCTGTGGAGATCCTGGGTTACTGTTCCGGCGCCTGCCCACGTCAAGGAAAACTTGTCATGGCCGGCCTGGGTTCGACAAACAGGGGACGACCCCACACATATCTTTTGGAAGGTTCTTCGTATGAAGAAGTTGGCCGTCGCTGTTGCGACCACCACCATCACTGCGCTCGGGTCGATGCTCATCGCACCCGCCGCCCACGCTTCCCCCTACCCGCGCTCCATCGACACGTCGTGCGTGGCCGTCGCGGCCGACTCAACGGTCGGCCCCGGTGACCGGGTCAAGGTCAAGTTCAAGTGGATCGCCGAGGGCAACGTCACGCCCAAGGGTCGCGTCAACTACGTGGTCATCCGCAAGGGCAGCGGCACGATCGAGAAGGGCTTCTTCTGGAGCGGTGCCAAGAAGCAGTCGTCGGTCAACTACTTCTCCTTCGACCGCAGGGGCAACTACTACATCAAGTTCAAGACCTCCACGAGCAGCCAGTCGGTCTTCCGCAACTGCTCGGCCTCGACATCCAAGATCAAGGTGCGCAACCGCTTCTGATCGGAGCGTTCGAGACCAATCGATCTGCTGCCCACCTGCCTTGGCCGGTGGGCAGCAGTCATGACAGGGTGTTTTGACTGTGGCTATGACAGCCCGGGAGCGTGGCGAGCGCACCGCGCGTCGTCGTTGGCAGCGACCCGTGGCGGCAGCTGCCGTCGTGGTGGGGCTGGCGGCTTGCTGGGCGGGATGGACCGTCTGGCAGGTGCAGCGTGACGTCAGTGCAGCGAGGGCGGGGGCTCTCGCGCTGCCGGCTGCGCTCGCTGACGGCGACCAGGCCACCGCGCTGGCAGCCGACCTGCAGCGACACGCGGCCGGTGCGAAGGAGCGTACGTCGGGGGCGACCTGGCAGGTGCTCAGCGCCTTGCCAGTGCTCGGCGACGACTTCGCCGTGACCGCCCGCGCGGCCAGCGCCGTCGACATCGTGGCGCGTGAGGGCGTGGCACCGCTGGTCGACAGCGGGCTGAGCGCGGCCACCTTCGCTCCGAAGGACGGGCGTCTCCCGATCGGGCAGATCGCCTCCATCGAACCCAGCCTGGTCGAGGCACGCCGCGGCTTCGAAGCCGCGCAGGCCGAGCTGGCGCCGATCCGGGTGCAGGGACTGGCGCGCGAGCTCCGCTCGGGGGTCGAGACCCTGATCGAGCAGGTGGATGACGGGGTCCGCACGCTCGACGGGGCGGCCAGGGCTGCGGCTGTGCTTCCGGGGATGCTGGGTCGGGGCGGCGGTCGTGACTACCTCGTGGTGTTCCAGAACAACGCCGAGCCGCGCTCGCTGGGCGGGATGCCGGGTCTGATGACCCCGCTGCGCACCGACGACGGGACGCTCACGTTGGGCGACACCGTCGCCACCAGCCGTTTCGGCCAGCTCGACCGCCCGGTGCTGCCGCTGACCGAGCAGGAGCGCGCCATCTGGCACGACCAGCCCGGCACGTACTTTCAAGACTCGGTCTTCATCCCCGACTTCCCGCGCGCCAGTGAGCTCATGGCCGCGCGCTGGAGGCTCGAGACCGGCTCGGCGCTCGACGGGGTCGTCTCGGTCGACCCGGTCGCGATGTCCTACCTGCTGAAGGCCACCGGTCCGATCACCGTCGAGGGCCGTCGCATCACGAGCTCCACCTTCGTCGACGAGATCCTGCACGAGCCCTATCTCCGCTATCCGGGCGATCCCGCGGCCGAGGACGCGTTCTTCGCCAGCGTCCTCACCACGACCTTCGACCGCCTTCTCGATCCGCGCACCGACCCCTCCGCACTGCTCGCTGCGCTCGCGAAGGGGGCCACGGAAGGGCGCCTGCTGGTGAACTCTTTCGATGCCGCCGAGCAGGCGGAGCTCGACGGCACCCGCGTGGCCGGCGAGTTTCCCCGTGGCGCCGGTGGTGCCGCCCAGGCGGCGGTCTACGTCAATGACGCGACCGGCTCCAAGATGGGCTACTTCCTCGACTACGACGCCCGGATCGGCAACGTCTCGTGTGCCGCGGGCGTGATCGGATTCAGCGGCACGCTGCGGATCCACTCGATGGCGCCGGCCGATGCCGCTTCGCTGCCGGAGACGATCACCGGACCGGGCACCTACGGCGTCGCCAAGGGTGACCACCTCAACGTGTTCGACCTGGTCGCGCCCACCGGTGGGGAGATCACCGACGTGACGGTCAACGGGGTGGCCTCGACGGGCACCAACCGCACCTTCGAGGGGCGTCCCATCGTGTCCGTGCCGATCCTGCTGAGCCCGGGTGACGTGGTCACGCTGACCTGGAAGGCCACCTCGGGTGCCGGCCACTCGGGCGGCGTGGAGTTCATCAG
>JBKJLP010000501.1:0-2991 GCA_046596735.1 Mycobacteriales bacterium
TGTGGCGAAATCATCCGCGCTGAGCGGACGCCCGAACAGCCAGCCTTGTGCCTGGTCGCAGCCGAACTCGGTCAGTGCCGCACGCTGCTCCTGCGTCTCGACGCCTTCCGCGAGAACGGGCAAGCCGAGCGTGTGGCCGAGCCGGACCACGGCCCACGCGATGGTGCCCGCATCCTCGTCACTGGGCAGCGAAGCAACGAACGAGCGGTCGATCTTCAACATGTCGACGGGTAGTCGGCGCAGTGCCGCCAGGCTGCTGTAGCCGGTCCCGAAGTCATCGATAGCCAGATGTACACCGTCTTCGCGCAGCCGGTTGAGCATGCCGATCGCCTCGTCCTCATGCTCCATAAGGATGCTCTCGGTCATCTCCAGGCACAGAGACTCTGGGCGCAGCCCCGCTTCATTCAGAGCACGGTGCACGACGCCGACGAAATCGGGCTCGCGCAACTGCCGGCCGGAGACGTTGACGGCGACCGACAACCCGACCCCGCCGAGGAGCTGCCAGGCGGCGGCCTGGCGGCAGGCCTGCTCGAGCACCCACTGGCCCATCGGCACAATGAGCCCGGTTTCCTCCGCCCGCTCGATGAAGTCGCCAGGCATCACCACCCCCCACGCCGGGTGTCGCCAACGCAGGAGCGCCTCCGCGCCGATGATCCGTCCGTCGGCCAGCGTGACGACCGGCTGGTAGGCCACCTCGAACTCGCCGCGCTCGACCGCGCGGTGCAACTCGTCGCCGAGCTCGTGGCGTCGGCGCGCGGCATCCTGCATCCAGGGCTGGAAGGCCACGTGGGTCGCCTTGCCGCTGCGTTTGGCCTGGTGCATCGCCAGGTTTGCCGCCCCGATCAGCTCTTCGGCCGTCGGAGTCGGGCCACCCGGGAGCGCCGAAGCCGTCCCGATGCTGACGCTCACGAACACCTGACTGTCGCCGAGGTTGAGCGGCCGCGTCAGCAACTCCTCGATGCGGGTGGCCACGACCAGCACGTCATCGCAGCCCTCAAGTACGACCGCGAACTCATCGCCGCCGAGCCGGGCCAGGGTCGACGCCGCCGGCCGGCCCAGCGTGTCGCTGCTGCGCAACGCGTCCTGCAGCCGTTGGGCAAGCGCAGTCAGCAGCGCATCTCCGGCAGCATGCCCGCGGCTGTCGTTAACAGTCTTGAAGTCGTCGACGTCGAGGTACAGCACGTCGACGCGCAGCAGGGCACGCTGGGCCCGCGCCAGGCTGGTGTGGAGCCGGTCCATGAGCAGCATCCGGTTGGGCAACCCGGTCAGGCTGTCGTACAAGGCGAGCCGGATGAGTCGCTGTTCGGCGACCTGTCGCTCGAGTACCCGGCCGAGTTGCGCTCCGACCAGTGCCGCGACGCGCAGCAGATCCTCGTCCGGCGGGCAGATCTCGGTAGTGAAGAACTCCAGCACCGCAGCGGTCTCGCTGCGGACGAGCACCGGCAACGCGAACCCTGACTTCAGTCCGCAGGCCAGCGCGCTCGGGCTGCGCGGGAAGTTGCCGTCGCTGTGTAGGTCGGTGATCCACATCGGCACGCCGTCCTGCAGGATCCGTCCTGGTAAGCCCTGGCCGAGCGGCATGGGGGTGTCCTCGGTCTGCTCGCAGAACATGGCGAAGACGGGCGGGTCGGCAACGTGCCAGATCCCCAGGGAGACGAGCACCGCAGGGTCATCCTCGCTGCGGACGTAGACGTGGCCGACCGGCCAGCCGGTGAAGGCGCACACGCTGGCAAGCGCCCGTGACATCGCGTCCTCCACCGAGTTGGCCTCGTTGGCGTGGACCGCGACGTCCCCGAGGAGCTCAGCCACCTTGGTCGAGCGGCGCAACTGCTGAAGGGTGTCGTATAGGTCGCTGGTCGCGTGCTCGGCAATCGCCTCAGCCTCCGCGCGGGCACGTCGCTCGCGGCCGAGCCGGCGCTCCAACACCCGCACCTGCGCGGCGAGGTCGTCCTCCTCGCGCGAAGCCTGCTCGGTCACGTGCCGGCGTCGCTCGCTACCCCGCCGGCCGAAAACGTGCAGCGCAGCAGGCAAGAGTCAACGCCATCCAGCATGCAGCGCGGCTGCACGATCGTGACGGACTGGCCGAAATGCTCGGCAGCTCCGGCGATAAACCCCTCGGCGAGGGCGCAGAGCTGGCGGCGGGACCGGTACTCGAGCAGCAGCACATCCTCGCCCTGCTCCTCGAAGCCGAACTCCGGCACATCCGCGCCCGGGTAGAGCTTGCGGACCTCTGGGTGGATGATGTCGTTAAGCGTCAGCAAGAACGGCCGCGTCGAGGTGTGCGGCGTGAAGAACGCCGGATAGCGGAGCGCCAACAACGGCAGCGCGCCTTTGCCCACCATGCGCACGACGTCAGTTGCCGAAACACCGAGCCGGACCGAGGCGGCGTCGACGATCGCCATGAGTTGCGCGTCCGGATAGTTGCCGAGCGTCGTAAAGGCCCCGTCGAGGTCAGCGTCGTCAAGGAGTTGATCCCAGGTGTCCGCGCCGTAGGCGTCGGTGACGACTTGCTCGGCGAGGTTGAAGATCACACCCTTCATCGTTGGACCTTACCGGCGTAGCGCCGCCGACGCATGCCAACCTGCAGCTCGCTGCCTTGGAGCAACGCAGCCGCCGGTCGGGCCCGCGCACCCTACGGCGTAGCGGGTCAAGCCGGTGCGACAGAATGTCCTGATGACCACGACGGCGACGCCTACCGCGCTGCCGCCCTCGTTCGGCGATCCCGCCGGGCAGGGACCATCGCGCCGCCTACCACTCGCCCGGCTCATGCTCGCTGCGCTCGGGGGAGCCTTACTGACGGCCAGTTTCCCGCCTTACGGCTGGTGGCTGCTGGCGCCTCTCGGAGTCGCCGCCATCACACTTGCCTGCCGCGGCGCGACGTGGCGGACGGCCGCGCTCGTCGGACTGATCGGCGGGCTGGCGCTGTTCGTTCCCCTGCTGGAGTGGAGCGGAGCCGTGGCCGGCCCGGGGGCGTGGTTCGCGCTCGCGCTG
>JBKJLP010000144.1:0-6030 GCA_046596735.1 Mycobacteriales bacterium
TCCGGTCCGGCAAGGTGATGTACGTCGGAGTCTCGGAGTGGAAGGCCAGCGAGATCGCGCAGGCGCTCGAGATCGCCGACAAGATGGGCCTGGACCGCATCGTGTCCAACCAGCCGCAGTACAACATGCTCTGGCGCGTCATCGAGCCCGAGGTTGTCCCGCTGTCGGAGAAAGAGGGCATCGGACAGATCGTCTGGTCGCCCATCGCGCAGGGCGTTCTGACCGGCAAGTACCTGCCGGGTGAGCAGCCCCCGGCCGGCTCGCGTGCGACCGATGAGTCCGGTGGCGCCAACATGATCAAGGGCTGGATGCGCGACGAGGTGCTGGAGAAGGTCCAGCTGCTCAAGCCCCTCGCGCAGGAAGCCGGGCTATCGCTCGCGCAGTTCGCCATCGCGTGGGTGCTGAGCAACCCCAACGTGTCGTCCGCGATCGTCGGTGCCTCGCGCCCGGAGCAGGTTCGCGACAACGCCGCGGCGGCCGGTAAGAAGCTCGACGACGACCTGCTCAAGAAGGTCGACGAGGTGCTCGGCGAGGTGGTCGTCTCTGACCCGGCCATGACCCAGAGCCCCAAGCAGCGGCCCTAGTCGCTGCTCAGGCGCTGTCGAGGCCCATCGGTCCGTAGACCTTGCGGTCACCCTCGTACAGCGTCACCTGCTGCACCCCCGCCTCCAGGAGTTCGCGCCAGCTCTCGCCGATGAAGGTCTCGGCGTCGGACTGACTGGGGAAGGCACCCGGCTCCTCGACCTGGGTGGCCGCTCCGTCGGCTCCTTCGTACTGCCATGTCCAGGCCATTGCCGTGTCCTCTCGCGGTCGGTCAGGGGTGCGTACGGCACGCTAGGGCCATGCAGGTGCGGATGCGCGGTACCGGGGGGTGACCCCCGTGGACTCCGGTGACGTGCAGCGCCCCAGCCGGGTGCCGGCTCCGCCCGAGCTCGGTCGGCTCGGGCTCGGGCTGAGCTGGCTGGCCGGGACCCAGGACACCTGGCCGGCGCGGCGGCCGCACCGGGTCCAGCACGTGGTGGTCGATGCCGGCGAGGGACTGGTCGCCGGACTCGCGGAGGCCGACGCGATGGCCGACGAGGGCGTCGACCTCGTCACCATCGAGGCGGCCGGCGACCCGGTAGCCGCGCTGACCGTCCTGTGCGCGCTGCTCGACCTCGAGCCGGTCCTGGCTCTGGGCACCGCGTCCGACGCCGAGTGGGCGACGCGGCTCGTCGGCGTCCGCGACGGGCTGCGAACCCTGCGCCAGCACGTAGGCGACCCCGAGCGGTTGGTGGGCGACCCGGTGATCGGCCGACTGACCGGTCTGCTCGTCGGCTGCGCCCGCCGCCGTACGGGCGTGGTCCTCGGCGACTCCGTCCTCGTCGCCGCAGCCGCACTCGCGGGTGAGCGGATGGCTCCCGGTGCTCGGCTGTGGTGGCTGGCCGGCACCGATCCAGCGGCCCGCGCCGCCCGATTGGCCCACGCCGACCTGGCGCTCGAGCCTTTGCTGGAGCTGGGTCTGACGGTGCCGGGTGGCGCCCGGTTGGCCAGTGACCTGCTGCTCAGCGCCCTCGAGCTGCACGCCGACTGAAGGGTTTGGGGTCGTACGCCTCGTCAGCGGTGCGCGCAGTGGGCGTCGCGGAGTCCGGGGTTGCGCTAGCGGACGTGGGAGGGGACGAACGGGGGCTTGACCACGCGCACCCGGCAGATCCGGCCGCGCACGTCGACCTCGAGCTCGTCACCGGCGGCCACCGAGGGCTCCAGCAGCGCCAGGCCGATTCCGACCTTGCGGGTCGGGGAAAACGTCCCGCTGGTGACCTCGCCGACGACCGCGCCGTCCCGGAGCACGTTCATGTGAGCACGGGGAATGCCGCGATCGAGCGACTCCAGCCCCCACATGACCCGCTTCGGCCCGGCCGCCTTCTCCGCCAGCAGCGCATCGCGCCCCCAGAAGTGGGGTTTATCCCAGCCCACCGCCCAGCCAGCTCGGGCCTGTACGGGCGTGATCTCCAGCGACAGGTCCTGGCCATGCAGCGGATAGCCCATCTCGGTGCGCAGAGTGTCGCGCGCACCGAGACCGCAGGGCACGGCGCCGGCAGCGACCAGCGCATCCCAGAGCGGACCCGCATCGTCCCAGCGCGGTAGCAACTCGAACCCGAGCTCGCCGGTGTAACCAGTGCGGCAGACCACCACCGGAACGCCCTGCCATTCGGCGCCCGTGAAGCTCATGTAGTCGTGCCTCACCGGGAACCCCAGCCGCTCCAGCAAACCCGCCGACTGCGGACCCTGGACCGCGATGACGGCGAGGGTCGTATGCAGGTCCTCGACCGTGATCCCCTCGGGCGCGTCCGCCTTCAGGCGTGACACGACCTGCGAGGAGTTTGCGGCGTTGGGGATGAGGAAGACCTCGTCCTCGCTGCGGACGTACTGGATCAGGTCATCGACGACGCCACCGGACGCGTCGTCGCAGCACAGCGTGTATTGCGCCTGGCCCACGCCGATTTTGCGCAGGTCATTGGTGAGCCGGTCGTTGACGAAGTCGATGGCGCCGGGACCGCGTACGACGCCCTTGCCGAGGTGGCTCACGTCGAAGACGCCGACGGCCTCCCGGACGGCCGTGTGCTCTTGGAGCACCCCGGCGTACTGAATCGGCATGTCCCAGCCGCCGAAGTCGCCGAGCTTGGCGCCGAGGGCGACGTGGCGGTCGTGGAGTGGGCTGCGCTGGAGTTCGGTCACGAGGCGAAAACTACCGGCGACGACGAGACGGTCACCCCAGAGCAGAGATCCGCAGGACGCCTGCCGCGCTGATCATCGGGGCACTGGCCTAAAGTCGCTCCCCGTGACCTCCCTCTCCCTCGCCAGCGGCAACCCCATCTCCGTCAAGGCCGACGCCGTCGTCATCGGCATCGGACGCGGCCCCAAGGGGCTGGTGCTGACGCCGGGGGCCAAGGGCGTCGCCGATCACCTCGGCAAGGGCCTGCTGTCGGCACTGACCGCGCTCGGTGCCACCGGCAAGCCCGAGGAGGTCACAGCACTGTCGACCCTCGGCGCCAAGGGACCTGCTGTGGTCGTCGCGGTCGGGCTCGGCGACGCGCAGACCGCCGACCACGAGACGCTCCGCCGAGCGATCGGTTCGGCTGTCCGCAGCCTGGCCGGCACCAAGACCGTCGCGATCGCGCTGTCAGACCCAAGCCAGGTCCGGGCCGCCGCCGAGGGCGCCGTCTTGGGCGCTTACCGCTTCACCGCCTACCGCACCACCAGCGAGGCGGACCACAAGACGCCGGTGCGCTCGGTCGTCCTCGTCCTCCCCGGATCGGTCGACAAGACCGCAAAGGCAGCGCTCAAGCGCGCCGAGATCGTCGCCTCCGCCGTCTGTCTCACCCGTGACCTGGTCAACACGCCCCCGTCGGACCTGCACCCGGTTGAGCTCGCCGAAGTCGCCCGCACCGAGTGCGGTAAAGCCGGCGTCACCGTCGAGATCCTGGATGAGAAGGCGCTGAAGAAGGGCGGCTACGGCGGCATCCTCGGCGTCGGCCAGGGTTCCGCCGCGCCGCCTCGCCTGGTGCACCTGTCGTACAAGGGGGGTCGGGGCAGCAAGACCAAGGTCGCGCTGGTCGGCAAGGGCATTACGTTCGACTCGGGTGGCATCTCGATCAAGCCGGCTGCCGGCATGGAGGAGATGAAGATGGACATGGGCGGCGCAGCCGCGGTCCTGGCCACCATGCGCGCCGTCGCCCAACTCAAGCTGTCGGTCGACGTCAAGGCGTGGATCCCGATGGCTGAGAACATGCCCAGCGGCGACGCGATCCGCCCGTCCGACGTCCTGACGATGAAGAACGGCTTGCGCGTCGAGGTCAACAACACCGACGCCGAGGGACGCCTCGTGCTGGCCGATGCGATCTCGCGGGCCTGCGAGGACTCTCCCGACGTCCTGATGGATGTCGCGACGCTGACCGGCGCTCAGCTGGTGGCCCTCGGCGCGCGCACGACGGCCGTCATGTCCAACGACGACGGCCTGCGGGCCGACATCGCCGGCGCAGCCGGCCGAGCCGGCGAACCGTCCTGGGAGATGCCGCTGCCGGCTGACCTGCGCAAGGGGCTGGAATCGGAGATCGCCGACCTCGTCAACACCGGTCCGCGTGAGGGCGGGATGCTCACCGCTGGGCTCTTCCTCAAGGAGTTCGTGACTGAGGGCGTCAAGTGGGCCCACCTCGACATTGCCGGCCCGGCGTACAACTCCGGTGCGGCGTACGGATATACCCCGCACGGCGGCACCGGCGCAGCCGTGCGGACGTTCGTTCAGGTGTTAGAAGATCTCGCGGGCTGACCTTCAGATCGGCCATCCCGGTTGCCGAAGTCACGGGCAGACCCTGATGCCCCCGGAGGCCCCCGTGCTCAGCAAACTCCTCACCGTCGCTGCTCACAACGCCAAGCTGGCGCTGGCGGGTGTTGCGGGTGCGGCGCTGGTCGCCGGCGGCTCCGCCGTAGCCATCTCCAACGTGTCCACCAGCACCGAAGCCCCGGACGCGAGCGTGACGCAGACGCCCGCGGCGCCGGACGCCACGACGGTCGAGACGGTCACCACGTCACCCAGCGACACCGCCACCGCGACCGCTTCGCCGCGCAACCACGGGGCGTGCGTGTCGGCGGTGGCCCGGACGAAGGTCGAGGGCGAGACCGGCCGCGAGCACGGCAAGCGCGTCTCCGAGGCCGCCAAGACCTGCCCCAAGGGTGACGACGGCGACGAGGCCAAGGACGCCACCAAGCAGGAGAAGGCCGACCGCAAGGACCTCAAGCGGCAGCAGAGGGTCGAGCGCAAGGCCGAGCACGACCAAGACAAGGCCGAGCGCAAGAACTCCACGGACCGGGTCTCTGACGACAGCGACGACGCGTCCGACGAGGCGTCCGACGACTCCGACGACAGCTGAGTCCACCGCCTGACGCGGCGCGAGCCGTCGCGTCAGGCGCTGGGTCCAGCCCCCGGCGGACCGGTCTCCCCGGCCGCCTTGCGCCGCGCGGTCCACTCGCGCATCCGCGGCGGGTAACCGGTAGCCGCCACGTCGTAGACCGGCAGGGCGAGTTTCTGGCCGAGCACGAAGCCTGCCTTCGGCGAATCGATCCGTCGCCTGGTCCACTCCCCATCGCCCGCCACGAGCACGAGCGTGGTGGTGGTGTTCATCGTGGCCGGCTCGACAAAGCCTTCGACGCCGCGGCGCGAGCCCGCGAACGCCTCGAGGTGCGCGACGTCGGCAGAGACGGCCGTACGCGGCGTGCCCGGCTTGTCCCGGCGCAGTCGGTCTCGCAGTCCCACGCGCACCCTCTCGTCCGTGCGAACGCGCCCGTCCTACACGGGAATGCGGAAGGGCCGTTCGCAGCCTGTACGTGTTGGTGAAAGGATGCCATCCGAGCCCACTACCCGCGCACACGTCCACCAGCACCAGGGAGCAGCAGTGACCGAGCCAGCCGCCGACAACGCCAACCAAGGCGCGAGCGGACCCGTCGACCTCGTCATCCTCGGTGGAGGCAGCGGCGGCTACGCAGCGGCGCTGCGCGCCAGCGAGCTCGGCATGAGCGTGGTGATGATCGAAAAGGACAAGGTCGGCGGTACCTGCCTGCACCGTGGCTGCATCCCGACCAAGGCCCTGCTGCACTCCGCCGAAACCGTCGACGTCATCAAGGAGGCGGCCCAGTTCGGCGTCAACGGCACCTTCGAGTCCGTCGACATGCCCGCGGTCAACGCCTACAAGAACAAGGTCGTCGAGGGTCTCTACAAGGGCCTCACCGGCCTGGTCAAGAGCCGCAAGATCGAGACCGTACGAGGCATCGGCCGCTTGGTCTCCCCCACGGCTGTCGAGGTTGATGGGCGCACGATCGAGGCCAACCACGTGCTGCTGGCCACCGGCTCAGTCCCGCGCTCGATCCCTGGCCTGCAGATCGACGGCGAGCGGGTGATCACCAGCGACGAGGCCCTGGCTCTGGAGCGGATCCCGGCGTCGGTCGTCGTCCTGGGGGCCGGAGCGATCGGCTGCGAGTTTGCGTCGGTCTGGT
>JBKJLP010000235.1:0-5545 GCA_046596735.1 Mycobacteriales bacterium
ACCGCAGCGGTCTGGACGCGGGCGGTCTGTCGTTCTTGGACCGGTTGTCCTCGCGCTGGATTGTCAGCCTAGGCAGGCGGTTTCCGCAGTTGTTCTTCCTCTTCGTGCTGGGCGGCGAGGACCCGATCGACTATGTCCAGCGGCGCGAACTGCGCAGCGATCGAGTCTTGCACCCCTTGCTCGAGCGCATCATGCGCATCCATGTCACCGAGGAAGCGCGCCACCTGTCGTTCGCGCGCCACTACCTGCTGCGCACCGTGCCGGAGCTGTCCGGGCGGCGCAAGATCGCCCTGGCCGTCGGGTGTCCGCTGATTCTCGGACAGATGGCCCAGTTGATGCTCAAGCCCTCCCCGCAGATCGTCCGCAGTCACCAGATCCCCGACGACGTGATCCGGGCCGCGTTCACCGACAACCCGGCCCATCATGCCGAGACGATCGCCTCGTTGAAGAAGGTTCGCGACCTGTGCGGCGAACTCGGGCTGCTGCGTCGCCCGTTCCCGCGCCTCTGGGACGCGCTCGGCCTGAGCGCTCGCTGACTGCTGCACACTCTCGTCACCCACCCCTGGAGGATCTTTCTCGTGACCGAGACGACCAACCGTTCCACCGCGCCCGATCGCGAGGCGCTGCGCGCCAAGTACGCGCGGGAGCGCGATAAGCGCCTACGCGCCGACGGAAACGCGCAGTACCTCCGGCTGACCGGCGACCTTGTCTCGCTCGCAGGTGATCCGTACACCCCGGTCACGCCGCGCGAGCCGGTCACCGACGAGGTGACGTTCCTGTTCATCGGCGGCGGTTTCGCTGGGCTGCTGACCGCAGCGCGGCTGAAGGAGGCTGGCGTCGACGACGTCCGCATCGTGGAGAAAGCCGGTGGCTTCGGCGGTACCTGGTACTGGAACCGCTACCCCGGTGCGCAGTGCGACACCGCTTCCCTGGTCTACATGCCGCTGCTCGAAGAGACCGGTCACATGCCGACCGAGAAGTACGCCCACGCCCCAGAGATTCTTGAGCACTGCGAGCGCATCGGAAAGCAGTACAACCTCTACGACGACGCGCTGTTCCACACCGAAGTCACCGATCTGCGTTGGGACGATGAGGCGAAGCGGTGGCTCGTCACCACCAACCGCGGCGATGCCTTCCGGGCGCAGTACGTCGGCATGGGCACTGGGCCGCTGCACATTCCCAAACTGCCCGGCATCCCCGGGATCCGCGACTTCGCAGGCCATGCGTTTCACACCAGCCGCTGGGATTACGCCTACACCGGAGGCGATCCGCTCGGTGCCCCGATGACCGGCCTGGCCAACAAGCGGGTCGCCTTGATCGGGACCGGCGCGACGTCAGTCCAGTGCGTTCCGCATCTGGCTCGGGCCTGCCAGGAGCTCTTGGTCGTGCAGCGCACGCCCTCATCGGTCGACATCCGCAACAACGGCCCGATCGACCCCGACTGGTTCGCCGAGATGGCGACCCCAGGCTGGCAGCAGCGCTGGCTGGATAATTTCACCGCTAACCAGAGCGGCTTCGGCGCCGAGGACGACCTCGTGCAGGACGGTTGGACCGAGCTGGCCCGTCGCATCCGCGGCCGCATCATGGCGCTTCCGCCCGAGCAGATGACGCCAGAAAACATGATGCTGGCATACGAAGACTGCGACCACGAGACGATGGAACGCATCCGCGGCCGCGTGGACGAGGTCGTCGGCGACCCCGCGACGGCGCAGAGCCTGAAGGCTTGGTATCGCCAACTCTGCAAGCGGCCGTGCTTCCACGACGACTACCTCGCCGCGTTCAACGAGCCTGGCGTGCAACTGGTGGACACCGACGGCAGTGGCGTCGAACGGATCACCGAGCGCGGCATCGTTGTCGCCGGCCGAGAGTACGACGTCGACTGCATCATCTACGCCTCCGGCTTCGAAGTCGGCAGTCCCTGGACCGAGCGAGCCGGCTACGACCTGACCGGGCGTGACGGCGAACTGCTCTCGCAGCACTGGTCCGAAGGCATGCGCACCCTGCACGGCATGCATGCGCACGGCTTTCCCAACGCGTTCGTGGTGCAGCCCAACCAGGGCGCCAACCTCATCTCCAACGTGCCGCACAACCTGGTCGAGGCAGGACGCACCATCGCCGAGATCGTCCGGCACGCCCGAGATGTGGGCGCGCAGACCGTCGAGGTTTCCGCTGCGGCCGAGCAGGCCTGGATGGACCTGCTTGACACGGCGGAGACCGGGAGCGTTATCGGCTCACCCGACTGCACGCCCGGCTACTACAACAACGAGGGTCGTGAGCCGGGTCGGGCGACGCGGCTCAACATGGGCTATCCGGAAGGGGCCACGGCCTACTTCGCTTACCTGGATCGGTGGCGCAGCGCCGGTGACTTCGACGGGCTGGTCTTCGCCTAAAGCGCGGTGATCTCGCCGTTGTACTTGCCAGCGGCCAGGTTGCTTGCGGTGCTCTCGGCACTGGCCTTCGCGGCGTAACCCTGGCCGCCGTCGGTCGCGACGACCTGGCCGTTGCCGGCGGTAAACCGGAACGCCCAGTCACCGCTCTTGCGCTCGTAGACCTCGTAGTTCTTGTACTCGCCGGCGAGCAGCTTGGTCAGGGTCGACGTGGCGCTGGACCGCGCCGTGTAGCCCTGACCGGTCGCGACCGCCTGACCGTTCGAGGACTTTGCGCGGAAGCCGAACTTGCCGTCCTTGCGTACGTACGTCTCTCCGGAACCGGCCACGAGAACCCCCTTCTGGGTCAAGCGTGATGACGTTCTTAGGACCCGGACCGTACCGCGGAGGTACCGATTCGGGACCTTTGGCGCCTAGGTAGGGGCCTCAGGCCCTGCCGGCCCGCAACCTCTCTGGAGACGCTTAACGACCACCACCAGCCCAAGGAGGCGTCATGGCGGACATCGTCGTGGGGATCGACAGTTCGGTTGCCTCGGAGCGAGCCCTGGACCGCGCGCTCCTCGAGGCCGAGATAACCCAGCAGCCCGTTCGGCTGGTCCACGCCTGGACATCAGCGATCTGGACCGCAGGCTCGGGGATGGCCCTGATGGCCCCGGTCCCGATCTCCGAGGACCTCCGGCGGGGCGCAGCGGATCTGCTTGACGAAGCGCTACAGAAAGGCCTGAGCCGGCGGCCCTCCGCGAGCGCGGTCACCGTGACCACGGAAGCGTCAGAGGGAGATCCGGGACGCGAGCTCACGAGGCTCAGCGCCGACGCTGCGCTGCTCGTCGTGGGCGGCAGCGGACACGGCCAACTTGCGAGCGCCCTGCTGGGTTCCGTCACGTCGTACGTCCTGCACCATGCGGTCTGCCCGGTCATGGTGGTGCCCGATGGGCCGCCGAGCCAGGGCCGTGGCCGGGTGATCGTCGGGGTCGATGGATCACCGAGTTCGCAACTGGCCTTCGCCTGGGCGCTGGCGGCGGCGGATCGTCTTGGCTGGCCGCTCGTCGCACTGCACGCGTGGATGATGGCCAACGTTGAGGTTCAAGTCCCAGACTCGGAGCCGCGTGTCCGCTCAACGTTCGAGAAGGCCATCGGCGACTGGCTTACTGAAGAGGTCGCACGGGGGATGGACGGTCATGCTGGCACCGAGGTGACGCAACTGTTGCCGTACGGACCTGTCGCCGGCGCGCTGCTGGACGAGGCCGGCCCGGATGATCTGCTCGTTCTGGGCTCCCGTGGGCAGGGTGGTTTCAAGCGCCTGCTGCTCGGTTCGGTAGCAAGTCAGTGCGCCGCACATGCGCATGGTTCGGTCGTGGTCGTCAAGCGACCCAGCGCATGACGGCAGTCCGGGCTCTGGGCACCCTCAACCGTTTACTGACTGCCCCTCCGACAGCGCTCGCACTGTCGCGCCGGGTCGCGGGGAGTGCCCTCGCCAACGCCAGACGGTCGCTCGACGACATCACCGACTCGACACGAGACCGGTCGGTGCTGCGCGACGAACTCAACCAGGCCAGCGAGAAGGGCGACCTCGCCCGGTTGAGCCAAGGCGCGTGCCTGGACCTGTTGGCCACCAAGAGCCTGGGACGATTGGCCTACGTCGCCCGCGAGGGACACCCCGACATCGTCCTGGTCAACTACGTCCAGGACGGGCGCGACATCTTGGTTGCTTCGGCGCCTGGCCCCAAGCTGCAGGCCGCCGAACGCCGCGAGGTGGTGGCCTTTCAGGTCGACGACATCGATGAGGGCGACCACAGCGGCTGGAGCGTTCTGGTGGTCGGTCGCGCGGAGCGGCTGTCGCCAGAACAGGCCGCGCTTCGGCCGCTTCCCGAGCCCTGGGCGCACGGGCCGAGACGTCACATTCTGCGCATCCGACCGCAACGACTCGACGGTCGGCGACTGCTCTGACCTGCCTGTGCTCACCCGATCCGCGCGCACGACAAACAGCGCACTGAAGTGCTGCGGCCCGCCCCCGTCAACGGCCTTGGCGTGGGTCCGCTCCGCGAGGCGACGAGCCCGGTCACCTCTGATGACGCTCATCCGGTCTCCACCAGCGGGAGTAGCGCTACGCCTGACGAGTCTCCGTAGAGCGCGTCACCGTGCCCGGCACGAGTGACGTGCTTGGCGGCGTGGGCGAGTGCGGGCGCAAGTTCGCGGAACACGTGGCCCTGAGCCAGCACAGGGGTCAGCGCTCCCACGGCAGTGAGCAGCCGGAGGTGCTCCGGGCTCGTCCCCTGCATGAGCACGGTGATGCCGCGGTCCTTGAGCTGATCGACGATCTGTCCAAGGGCGCGGGCGCCGGAGGCGTCGAGCATCGCCATCGACGTCATCCTGAGCAGGACCACCTGGACATCGGCAGCGCCTGTCAGTTCAGACAGGAAGCGGGCTGAGGCGCCAAAGAACAGCGGACCGTCGAGGCGGTAGGCAAGTACGTGGGAAGTGAGCAGAAGATGCTCTTCCTCCGGGTCGATCTCCAGCGCAGCAAGGGGTTCCGGGACGGCTTGAGCAGTGCGCGCCATGTGCGAGAGGGCGAGTACGGCGGCTAGTGCGAGCCCCGCCTCGACAGCGGTGATGAGGTCAAAGGAGATCGTGCACAGGGCGGTGAGCAGGAATACGAAGGCATCGCCGCGGGTGGAGGTCAGCACCGCACGAACGTTGTGGCGCTCCACCATGCGGTAGCCCGTAACGATCAGAACCCCGGCCAGCGCGACCAGCGGGATCCGACCGATCGCCCCAGAGGCGGCCACGACGATGACAGCGAGCACGAGGGCGTGGGAGAGCGCCGCGACGCGGGTGCGGGCTCCGGAACGGGCGTTGACTGCTGTTCGGGCTATGGCACCCGTAGCGGGCATACCGCCTGCGAACCCGGACGCAATGTTGGCCAAACCCTGGCCAACAAGTTCCCGATCGGGATCGTGCGGGGGGCCGTCCCCCATCCCGTCCGCGACGCGCGCAGACAACAGGCTCTCGAGCGAGGCCAGGAAAGCAACAACCATTGCCGGACCAAGCAGGTGTCCAGCTCCGCTCAAATCGGGCAGTGTGGGAACGGGCAGGCCCGCTGGGAGCGCGCCGATCCGCGCCACCTGTGCGCCGGACAGTTCAGCCACGACGGTGACTAC
>JBKJLP010000282.1:0-4183 GCA_046596735.1 Mycobacteriales bacterium
ACGGCCGCCGGGGCGTTGATGGTCATCGACGTGGAGACCTCGTCAAGGGGGATCTGGTCGAACAGGATCCGCATGTCCTCGAGCGAGTCGATCGCCACCCCGACCTTGCCGACCTCGCCGCTGGCCACCGGATCGTCGGAGTCGTAACCCATCTGCGTCGGCAGGTCGAAGGCCACGCTCAGCCCGCCGGTGCCCTGCGCCACCAGGTGGCGATAGCGCTCGTTGGACTCCTTCGCCGTCCCAAAACCGGCGTACTGGCGCATGGTCCAGGGCCGACCGGTGTACATCGACGGGTAGACACCCCGCGTGTAGGGGTAGGACCCGGGCGCACCCAGACGGTCGGCGAGGCCCTCCTGGACGTCCTCAGGGCCGTACACAGGGGCGATCTCGAACCCGGACTCGGAGGCTCTGGCCATGTGCGAAGCCTAGGGTGACGAGGGACCGGGCGGGGTAGACCCTGCCTGTGGAGTCCGAGTTGGCAGTGGAAGGTGAGTGCGTGTCTGAGGGCCCTGAGGGCACCGCGCGCACGGTGGGCGGTCGCTACACGCTCATTGAGCGGCTCGGTGCTGGCGGCATGGGCACCGTGTGGCGTGCCACCGACACGGTGCTCGGCCGCGACGTGGCCATCAAGGAAGTCACGTTCCCCCGCGGCGTAAGCGACGAGGAGCGCGCGGTGCTGCGCGAGCGGACCCGCCGCGAGGCCCGGGCCGCGGCGCAGCTCGACCACCCGAGTGCCGTCACGGTCTACGACGTGGCAGAAGAAGACGGCGTGCCCTACCTCGTCATGGAGCTGGTCGAGGCCCGCACGCTGTCCGAGGTCGTCCGCAGTGACGGCCCGCTCAGCCCGCACGCGACCGCCCAGATGGGGCTCGCTGTTCTCGGCGCACTGGAGGCAGCGCACCGGCAGGGCATCGTCCACCGCGACGTCAAGCCGAGCAACGTGCTGCTGCGCTCTGACGGCCGCGTGGTGCTGACCGACTTCGGCATCGCGACCTTCAGCGGCGACTCGAGCATCACGTCTACGGGGCTGCTGCTGGGCTCACCCTCGTACATTGCCCCCGAGCGAGCGCGTGGCGGGGCGCCCGGACCCGCTTCGGACCTGTGGTCGCTCGGCGCGACGATGTTCACCGCTGTGGAGGGCGCGGCGCCCTACGACAAGGGCGAACCCCTGCCGACGATGACGGCCGTCGTGACCGGCGACCGAGCGCCGTTCGTCGCCGCTGGACTGCTCATCCCCGCCTTGGAAGGCCTGCTGGAAGCCGACCCGACGATCCGGATGGACGCATCCGCCGCCCGCGCGGCGCTCGTCGCGGTCACTTCCGGGGATGCACCGGTCCGGCACGGCCACCTGTCCACGGCGCCGTCGGCCGCCGACCGCACCTCGGCCCTCAGCCTTGGGGACGTCCAAGCAGATGTCGCCCACGATGCCGCGCTCGCCGAAGCGCCCTCCCACGTCGCTGGGACCAACACGTTCGCTCCGGCGCAGGTGCTCGAACCCCGCTCCCCCCAGCGCCGCCCGCGGGCCCTCCTGTCCGCGGTCGCGCTCGTCGTCGTCGCCGCTCTGGGCGTCCTCGCCGTATCACTCGGGGGGCCCGGATCATCGATTCTCGGCCCAGGGAGCTCACCGTCACCGAGCTCGAGCGGCTCCCAGGCAGCGCCACTGCCCACGGACTGGCGGCTCATCGACGGCAGCGCCGGCTGGAAAACCGGGGTTCCCGCCACCTACGTGATGAGCACGTTCAACAACGCCCCGCAGTGGAAGGACCAGGACACCGGCAGGACGCTGCGGATTACCACCGGGCGCCCACAGACCGATGTGGTCAAGGACCGCGAGTTCCAAGCCGGGGCATTCGCCAAGAGCCACACGGCCTACCAGCAGATCCGGATCGAGAAGGCCGACTTCCGCGACTACGAGAGCGCCGACTGGGAGTTCACCTATACCGACGGCGGCGCCGAACTGCACGCGCTGAACCGCGTGTTCGTCGCGAACGGCGCTGGCTACTCGATCTTCTTCCAGACCCGCTCGACGGACGACTGGGATGCGGCGCGTAAGGACTTCGACCAGATCGTCGCGTCCTTTCAACCTTGAGCTCAGCCGGTCGGACCGGCCGTCTCGTAGGTCTTGATGTCCAGCGCCCCGGCCAACAGGTCAGGCGCCTTTGCCAGCAGCTCAGCCAGGTGCGGCGTACTGAAGTGCGCGTCTAGCGCCGCCTGGTCCACCCAGGTCTCCACCGAGAGGTAGCGGTCGGCGTCCTCGAGGTCCCGACAGAACGAGTACGACAGACAGCCCGTCTCTGTACGGCTGGCCGCGGCAGCCGCGCTGAGCGCGGCGTCAATCTCCGTCCGCTTGTCCGGCTTACCAGTGAGGGTGGCGATAACGACCAGCACGGGACGCTCCACTTCTGTGTCGGACCGCCAGCCGGCCCGGGTCGATGCTTACCCCAGGAGGGCCGTGACCTGCGTCACCCACTCCCGCCGCGCCCGCCACGGCAGCGCTCGTTAGCATTGCCCGGTCAGGTACCAGCCTGACGTCCGCGCGAGCGAGGAGGGTCTCCGGGATGCCGAAGGCACCGGCAGGGACGCTCTATCGGGGACGCGAGGGCATGTGGTCCTGGGTGGCCCACCGGGTCACCGGGGTCTTGATCTTCTTCTTCCTGTTCGCGCACGTGCTCGACACCGCCCTCGTACGCGTCTCCCCCGACGACTACAACCGGGTGATCGACACGTACAAGACGCCGTTCGTCAACCTCATGGAAGTCGGCCTCGTGGGCGCGGTGCTCTATCACGCGCTCAACGGCGTACGGATCATGCTGATCGACTTCTGGGCCAAGGGCGTGCGCTATCAGCGCCAGATGACCTGGGCCATCCTGTCGGTGTTCTTCCTCGTGATGGGGCCGGGCGTCTACTTCATCCTCAAGCGCACCCTCGAAGAACTCTTTGGGACCGCGTCATGACCGCCGTCGAGTCGACCCCCGTCAACGCCCCGGTCATCGACGCCCCGCGCAACCGCCGGAGCCGGCCGCTGCAGAACCGCTCGCGCACCAACTTCGAGATGTACAGCTGGATCTTCATGCGGCTGTCCGGGCTGCTGCTGTTCGTGCTCATCCTGTGGCACCTGCTGATCATGACGGTGCTGGACGGCGGAGTGCAGAAGGTCAACTTCGCCTTCGTCGCCGGTCGGTGGGCGTCACCCTTCTGGCAGGTCTGGGACCTCGCTCAGCTCTGGCTCGCCCAGCTGCACGGCACCAACGGCCTACGCGTGATCATCAACGATTACGCCGAGCGCGACGGCACCCGGTTCTGGCTCAAAAGCCTGCTTTACATGTCGTCGTTCCTGATCCTGCTGCTCGGGACGCTCGTCATCTTCACGTTCGACCCGAACCTCACCTAGGAGCCGGACGTGACCACCCACTTCCACACCTACGACACCGTCATCGTCGGCGCCGGCGGTGCCGGCATGCGCGCGGCACTTGAGGCGGGCAAGCGCAGCCGCACCGCCGTTCTGACCAAGCTGTATCCGACGCGGTCCCACACCGGCGCGGCTCAGGGCGGCATGTGCGCCGCGCTGGCCAACGTTGAGGAAGACAACTGGGAGTGGCACACCTTCGACACGGTCAAGGGCGGCGATTACCTCGTCGACCAGGACGCCGCCGAGGTCATGTGCAAGGAAGCCATCGACGCGGTCTTGGACCTCGAGAAGATGGGGCTGCCGTTCAACCGCACGCCGGAGGGCCGCATCGACCAGCGGCGCTTTGGTGGCCACACCCGCAATCACGGCGAGGCTGCCGTGCGCCGGTCCTGCTTCGCAGCGGACCGCACGGGACACATGATCCTGCAGACGCTGTACCAGCAGTGCGTCAAAGAAGAGATTGACTTCTTCAACGAGTTTTACGTGCTCGACCTGCTGATGAACGATGGTAAGACCGCTGGCGTCGTCGCCTACGAACTCGCGACTGGTGACCTGCACGTCGTACGCGCCAAGTCTGTGCTGTTCGCCAGCGGCGGCTTCGGCAAGATCTTCAAGGTCACCTCGAACGCCCACACGCTCACCGGTGACGGCATGGGCATCGTCTACCGCCGAGGCATCCCGCTGGAGGACATGGAGTTCTACCAGTTCCACCCGACGGGCATCTGGAAGATGGGCACCCTCGGTGAGCAGGATGCCCATCTTCCAGATGCCCGT